>JANNFM010000591.1:0-7406 GCA_031379795.1 Alphaproteobacteria bacterium | reverse complement strand
CGCGCGGGTTGCCAGGTTTGGCTTTCGGGCCCTGGGGTTTGGCTCTCCCGAACAACTTGGCCTTGCCCCCCGCGCCATCTTTCGCCTGTGCCGCCGCAGCACGACGGATTTTGGCGGCGAGACCGGTCTTGTTCTCGGACGGTCGCGCCCGCGTCAGGCCGGAACCGCTCTTCTCCTCGCCCTCGGCGAAGGGGTTCTTGTTCGACTTCACTGTCAGGCGGATCGGCACGCCTGGCAGATCGAAGCTCTCGCGGATCGAGTTCACCAGATAGCGGCGATAATGATCCGGCAATTGGTCGGCGCGGCTGGCGAACAGCACGAAGGTTGGTGGGCGCGCCTTGGTCTGGGCCATGTACTTGGGCTTCACCCGACGGCCACCGACCGAGGGCGGCGGATGGCGCTCCACCGCCATTTTCAGCCAGTCATTGAGATCGCGCGTTTTGACCTTGGTCGACCAGTCGGCATGCGCCTTGAACACGGCGGGCATCAGCTTGTCCAAACCGCGACCGGTCTCGGCTGACAACGCAATGATCGGTGAGCCTTTGACCTGCGGCAACTGGCGCTGGGCTTCGTCGATCAATTCGGCCAGCTTGGCCTGCGGGTCCTCGACCAGATCCCATTTGGCCAGCACGAACACCAGGGCGCGGCCCTCGCGCTCCACCAGATCGGCGATCTGCAGGTCCTGGGTTTCAAATGGGTGGGTGGCGTCCATCACCAGAATGACCACCTCGGCAAAGGTGATCGCCCGGATCGAATCGTGGGTGGATAACTTCTCAAGGTTCGCCTGAACCTTGGCCTTGCGACGAAGGCCGGCCGTGTCGACCAGCCGGATCGCGCGGCCATCCCACGTCCAGTCAACGGGAATCGCGTCGCGGGTGATGCCTGCCTCAGGGCCGGTCAGCAACCGTTCCTCGCCGATCAGGCGGTTCACCAGCGTCGATTTGCCGGCGTTGGGCCTGCCGACAATGGCGATGCTGACGTGCTTGTCAGCAGTATCCCCATCGTCGTCATCCTCTTCGAAGGCCAGGGCGGTGACAGCGGCATAGAGATCAGCCATGCCCTCGCCGTGTTCGGCCGAAATCGGGATCGGTTCGCCCAGACCCAGACTGAAGGCGTCGAGCACGCCGGCGTCAGACGCCTTGCTCTCCGACTTGTTGGCCAGCAACAGCACCGCCTTGCCCTTGCGGCGCAGCACATCGGCGAAAATTTCGTCGCCGGGCGTCACCCCTTCCCGGGCGTCAATCACGAAGAAGGAAACGTCGGCCTCGTCTACCGCAAGCTCGGTCTGGGCCCGCATCCGGGCTTCCAGGCTCTCGTCGGTGACATCCTCGAAACCTGCGGTGTCGATCAGTTCCAGGTCCAGGTCACCCAGCCGACCGACGCCGAACCGCCGGTCGCGGGTCACCCCCGGCTGGTCGTCAACGATCGCGAGCTTGCGCCCGGCCAAACGATTGAACAGCGTGGACTTGCCGACATTCGGCCGCCCGACGATCGCGATCTTGAGCGCCATGGCGGTCTTCTACATGCCTGATCAGCGGATAGCGATCAGATCAGCTTCCTGTGTGACGACATAAACCGTATCGCCCATCGCGATCGGCGACGTAATGGAGGGTCCGCCGAGTTTGACACGCTTGGTGATCTCACCGGTTTTCGCGTTCAGCACGACCATCTCGCCGGTCTGGCCAACGATCAGCAGCCGGTCGTTGGCCAGCAACGGCCCCGACCAGATCGGACGATTTGCCTTCTGGCCACCCAGCCCGAGGATTCCGCCCTTCTTCTTGGACTTGAAGCCTTCATTCAGGGCTCGCATCCAGAAAATCTGACCGTTTTCGCGGGAGGCGCAGATCACATCGCCGTTCTTGGAGACAACGTAGACCACGTCGCCAGCCGGCAGCGGCTGCGTCACGCCCACAACGGGCAGGTTCCAGCGGGCCTGGCCGGTACGCAGATCGGTCGCCGAGAACACGCCAGAATGGCTGACCGCGAAGACGTCGCCCTGATAGATCGCAGGGCGCCCCGGAATGTCACGGATTTCCGACAGGGCACTGGTCCGGCTGGCGCGAGACAGCGCCTCGTTCCAAAGGTCGTTGCCGTTGGCAGTCCTGAGGGCCACCAGTTCGCCCGATCCGAACGCCGCCACGACGGTATCGCCCGAAATCGCCGGACTGGACGCCGAAAGGATCCGCGCCGATTCCGACAACGCCTGATAGGTCCAGCCGGGACCGCCCGTGGCCATATCGTAGGTCAGGAGCGTGTTATCGATGGCCACCACGAACATGCGACCGCCGGACAACGTGGGCGCGCCGTGGATGGCTTCACTGGTCTTGGCTCTCCAGCCGACAGCGCCGGAGTTCGCATCCATCTGCATCACGTCGCGATGGCCCGAGGACACGTAGAGTTTTCCATCCGCATAGGCGACACCACCGCCGAACCCCAGCCGATCACGCTTGTTATCGCCGGGGTTTGTCGCCGTTCGCCATAGCTGCGCGCCGCTTCGGGCATCGAGTGCGACAACGCGCGCGTCGGCGTCCATCAGGAACACCTTGCCGTCTGCTGCAACGGGCGGCGCCGTGACATAGCCACCGCGCTTTGCGCCCTGGCCGAAGCCCTTGCGCCACACAATCGACAGGTTGGGCGCGGCGTCCACGTTGCCGATGGCCTGTTCAGCCGTGCCACCCGGCAACGGCCAGGCGGCGATTTTTTCAGCTGGCGGCAGGGCGAAATCTACACCCTTGAGGGCGGCGGCCGGCTCCAGAATCTGGTCCGGCGGAATGATGGATATCCGCTGGCCTTCACCCGCCAGTTCGGCAGGTCCCGCGTCCTTCTTGTCGAACGGATTGAGCTTGCCGAGAGATGCGCACCCGGTCACGCCAAGAGAAGCGATCAGTAGCGCGGCGAGTATCGTGCTACGCGACATCATTGCGGCAGGTTCTGCGGCGGACCGGCCTGGGGTGCGCCGCCGGGCGCCATCATGATTTCCGGCGGCAGGATCGCTGCCTCCTTGACCACGGCAGGCACCGACTTGGCCGAGCCTGAATCGATCAGACCAATTGCGGCCTGAGCCCGGGCCTGTGCACCTTGGGGCGCATCCAGCAGCTGGGAGAGAACGACAAAGTCGCCGCGCGCGCCGGCCAGATCGCCAGCGTTCAGCTTGGCGAAGGCAAGCGCCTCACGCGCCTGGACGCGGTAGGGGTGACCTTCTTCCATCAACGGCTTCAAACGCCCCTCCAATTCCTTCAAGGGCGCGGTGTCCAGCAAAGCAAAGGCGGATTTGAGGCGGGCGGCGTCGCCAATCAGCGGGTCCGGCGCAGCCTTGGCGGCTTCATCGAACAATCGAGCAGCGTCCTGCGGCTTCCTGGCCTCAAGCTCAAAAGCCGCCAGGTGCATCAGCGACAGCGATTTGTAGGCCCCTGACGATGACTGCGAGACCTCAGTCCACAGTTGCTTGGCACGCGCCCGGTCGTTGCCCGTGAACGCGGTGATGGCTTCCGCATACTGGTCCGACGCCTTGCTCGTCTGGCTGGCACGCCACGAATCATAGCCCCAGTAGGCCAGGGTTGCGAGCAAGGCAGCGCCCGCGACGCCAAGCAGCCACGGCATCACTTTGCGGGCGAACTTCCGGTATCGGTCGGAGCGAAGCTGCTCTTCGACCTCTTCAAATAGATCCGTCACGTAAGGGAGCTCCGGGGCGCGGCTGTCGCTGAAAGTTGGCGGAACCTATAGCGGGTAGCCTCCCGCCTCAAGCCTGCCCTGATCACGCGATGCAATCTCTATCGGAGCGTGCCGGACCGAACGATCCCACACGCCCTGGCCGTTACATTTCGTCGATCACCCGCGAGACGGCAAAGCCCATGGCCGCCACCGCCAGCCCGACCGCAATCCAGACGCCAAATCCGCCGGACACCGCCGAAAGGACGTCGGAGGTCGGCGTTACGCGGGAGATGCCCAGGCCCAACGCGCGGGCCGATTGTTCGGCATTCTCAACCCGTTGGAACAGGTTGGACATCATCAGCTGGCTGGCGCCAATCACCCCGCCCGCCAATCCTGCCGCACCGATCAGCCAGCGCCGCGCCGTCCAGCCGCGATTCAGCCGGCGTTCAATGCGATCCGCGAAAGCCGAAGCGTCGGGAAAATCCCGAACCTCGGCAAAGAGGCGTTCAAGCCGTCGCTCAAAGTCGATTTCAGCCATTACCCCGCCTCCCCTCCACATCCGCGCCGTCCGCCGGCGCCAGTCGCGTTCTGAGCTTCTCCAGACCACGTTTGACATGTGACTTAACCGTTCCAAGCGGCAAATTCATGGCATCCGCCGCTTCGCCATGAGACAGGCCCGCGCCGTAGCACATGGTGACACACACCCGCTCCGCCGCTGAAAGCCCCTTGAGCGCTTCATCCAGATCGATTCGCCTCTCGGCATCTGGAGAATGCGAATCCGCTGCGTCTGGGCCAATTTCCTGCGCGAACTCGGCTATCCGCTTCTCGCGTTGCAGACGGCGCAGGTACTGGCGCGCCGCGATCCTTTTGACCCAACCCGCGAATGTGCCCTCTCCCCGAAACTCGGTGATCCGCTCGAACGCCGCCAGAAAGGCGTCCTGAGCCACATCGTCGGCCTCGGTCGGCTGGGCGCCCATTCGCCGCAACAGGTGGCGGACCCCGGAGCCATGACGCCGTACCAGTTCACCGAAGGCCCGACGATCCCCAGCCGCAGCGTGGGTGCAAAGCTCCACATCGTGCAGGCTGGCGAAGCTGGATTGCAGTGGGCCCGACATGGGCTTCTTCCCCCGTTGGACGTGTCAGATCTTCGTCCGGTTCAGCAGGCCAAGGGCCACAAAAGCCAGGCCAATGAAGACGGGGAAGCAGGCAATGCCCAGCATGTAGTACAGTGCATCAGGCTCTTCGAAACTCATGACGGTGCCGAGGGCCGCACACCCGATACCTACGCCCAGCCAGATGATGCCGATCCGCAGGTCGCGCTGTGGCGATGGTGGCAAACCGGGCGTACGCACATTGGTGGACATGGCGTCGATGATTTCCGATGGCAGCGGTTGGCCCTTTTCGATGGCCACACGCAAGGTCTCGGCCATCTTCTGGCGTTCGAGGCTTTTGAAATAGCGCGGCACGATAAACACCGCTGCGATCGAGCCGAATATGATCAGGTTGATTAGAACGGGTACCATCTGCGGTTCTCCTCTCCAGATATCTGCCGGCGCACATCGCCGTCTCTACAGGTAAGAGACATGGACCTACCCCGGCAGATGCAGATCGAAGGATGAAACCTTATCCATGTTCGGGTAACAGAAGGGGACGCGGGGTGAACGAGCATACATTACCGATATAACACAGCCAGTTAGGTCCCCGATGAAACCTTATCCATGTTTCAAACCCGAGGCGGCTGTTACGCGTCCCTCAAGCAAAACCACCGCCGTAATCGCCAGCGACAGGCAGGCGACGACCGGCGAAAGGCCTGCAGCCAACGGCACAAAATGCTGAGCCAGGACCGGCCACGCCGACCAGAGCACCGCCCCACCAAGCGAGGCAACTACGAACAAAACCCCGAGGTCGAACAGAAACCGTCTACGCGCGACACCCGCCATAACAGCCATCGTGAACGCGGGGTCGTTTACAGGCGGCTCGTCCTCAGCAAAAAGCCGGTGAAGCCTGCCGTCGCTGTCAGTCATCCGAACCTCCCAGAACCGCCAACAGCCGCGCCCGGCCACGGGTAACATGTGACTTTACGGTGCCCAGCGGCAAGCCCAGCGTCTCGGCAGCCTCCGCATGGCTGAAGTCCGCCGCCAGGCACAGGGCCACACAGGCGCGCTGATCCGGCTGAAGTTCAGCCATGGCAGCCTCCAGTGTGAGTCGCTCATCCGTCATGGCGCCGCTTGATGGCGGTTTTTCGGCCTCGTAAGCCATTTCCCGGGCCCGCTGACGCCCTGTCGTACGCATCGTCGACAAATGCTTGTTGTAGCCGATGCCGCAGAGCCAGGCGCGAACACTGAGGCCGGTCTTCAACCGATCTATCCGCGACCACGCGGTGAGGAGCGTCTCCTGCGCCAGGTCGTCTGCCAACGCCCAGTCGCCGCAGGTTCGCCGAAGAAAGGCCCGGAGCGCCTGTTGGTGCCGATCCACCAACCGGGCAAAGGCGGCCATCGAGCCTGCCTGGGCAGACTCGACAAGCGCCGCATCCAGGCTCTCTGGACTCATCGCCGTGGCGGGAACGTGCTGGCGAAGATCGCCGCGATCAGATTGCCCGCCGCCACACAGGTCAGAATGATTGCGACCAGCCGAAATGGCCCCTCCACGCCTGGCATGTCGGCATAGTAGGACGCAAACCAGAACCCGCCAGCGACCGAGCCCGACACGATGGCACCCCTCCACGCCCAATACGGTCCATGTCGACGATAACGTCGGTAGTGACGGCGATAGCGGCGACCATATCGATCATAGGGATCGTAAGCGGACGGCTCGTCCTCCTCGTCGTCTTCCCGTAGCGCCCGGATCAATTCGGGCGGCGGGTCTTTGCCTTGGCTCGTATAGTTGCGCAGCAGCTCAAGCCGGTCCTTGCTGCGCTGATAGGCCAGCCACCGGTCCCAGGCGCCAAATACAAAGAACGCCAGGGGAAACAGCAGCCACCAGTAACTGCGGAACAGATCGTCCATCTCGAAAGCTCCAGACGCGGCGTGCCGAAGCCATCTGCGACACCCGTTGCTTTGTAGTCGCCGCCAACGAGCCGATTGGATGCAGTCGGCGTCAGGCCGGTTGGAAAAGTTCGATGGGGTTGCCGGCCGGGTCTTCGCAAAGGATCTGGCGGCCGCCCGGACCGGTCACAATCTCATTGCGGAATTTGACGCCCTCCCCGCGAAGTTGCACCACCAAAGCCTCGATATCATCGACGGTCAGGACGAACCGGTTCCAGCCCCCGGGGGCCGGCTTCGCGCCATCCGGCATGGGCCGAGACGCCGACGCCGCTGGCCCCGCGAGCCACAGATCCAGCCCGTCGTGATGCACGATCGCCATGGCGGGGCCGAACCGCTGTTTCAGCGTGAAGCCCAGAGCGTTTGTGTAGAACGCCACCGCTGCATCCACGTCATCGACGATGTATCGAACCTGGGCCATGCCGGAGCCTCCGCGTTCAGCCGATCAGGGAGGCGTAAACCTCCGGTTTGAAGCCTACGGTCAAACGCCCGTCGATTTCCAGCACCGGACGTTTGATCACCGAGGGCTGGGCCAGCATCAGGTCGACAGCCTTGGCGGCATCGATCCCGTGTTTGTCGGCCTCTGGCAGCTTTTTGAAGGTTGTACCGGCCCGGTTGAGCAGGACTTCCCAGCCCATATCTCTCACCCAACGCTCCAGCACGTCGCGGGGGATCCCCCGTTTCTTGTAGTCGTGGAAGTCGTAGGCGACCGCG
>JANNFM010000579.1:0-11349 GCA_031379795.1 Alphaproteobacteria bacterium | reverse complement strand
TGCCGGATGGCCGGTGATCCCGCGATGTTCAAACACCCGGCCTGGCCGCAGCCCTGGCCCGCGATGCGGGTCGAGGCGCGCAACTCGACCGCCTATCGCATGTGCCTGGTGGCCGCCGGCGACTTCGACGCCGCGGTCGCGCCCATGCGCAAGAGCGACTGGGACGTGGCGGCCGGCGACCTCATCGCCCGCGAGGCTGGCTGCTTCGTCGGCAATCACAAGGGCGAAACGTTCCGCTACAATCTGCCCCGACCCTCACAGGCCAGTATGATCTGCGCCACCCCGGCGCTGGCCCCATTGATCCTGCCGCGCGTCCAGCATATTGGCGCACCCAGATGATTTCATTTGAAACGACCTGATCATGCCCCACAGACAACTGCTCCACCTCGTCATCGGCGGGGAACTGAAGTCCCTCGAGGGAACACCCGAGTTCGAGGACCTGACCAAGGTCGACCTGGTCGGCGCCTACCCGACCTATGACGACGCCGTCAAAGCCTGGCGCGGCAAGGCCCAGCAGACCGTCGACAACGCCCTGATGCGCTACTTCATCATCCACGCGCACAAGCTGCTTGCACCCGGCGTGGATGAGGGGTGATCGCCCTTCCTTTCCCATGAAATGGGAGAGGGGGACCGCCCGCCCCCCGGGTCCGGCCAAAGGCCGGCCCGAGGACAGGCTCCGAGCGGGGGGTGGAGAGGGAAGGCCGCATCCGCAGCGCTTGAGGCTCGCCCTCTCCACCCCGCCCCTTGGGCGCGGTCCCCCTCTCCCGCTTTGCGGGAAAGGAAAGCTACTCCCGTCTCAACACGCTCTCGGTCAGCAAGTTCCCCCACATGTTGGTGCGGAACTCGGCCTTCATCGCGGCAGGGTCGTACAGCGGGCTCTCCACCCATTCCAGAAACGTCATCCCCGCCGGCTCGCCCTCGGTGAGGTACTTGGCAAAGGTGTAGTCCAGCACCCCGGTCTTGCCGTGACGGATGTGCAGGTAGCGGAACGAGAGCTGTTCCATCGCCTCGCGGATCGGCAGGCCTTTGCGAAAATGCATGTAGAGCACGCTCATGATCCCCGCCCGGTCCGCGCCGGACTTGCAGTGCATGAAGGCGGGGTACTCCAGCGTCTCGAACAGGGCCTTGGCGCCCAGCACCCGGTCGCGCGACGGGACCTCGCGGGAGGTGATGGTAAAGTCGACGAGGTTGAGGCCCAGACGCTGGCAGGCGTCTTTCTCCAGGGCATGAAAGCTGGCTCCAAATCCGCCGCGCAGATTGACCACCGTCCTGATCCCGCGCGCCTTCCAGTCGGCCAGCTGATGCGGCCAGGGCTGGTTGGCGCGCACCAACTCCTCCGAAATCCAGTGGGCGTTGGAAAACCCCAGCCTCAGGTAGGCGTGATCGTTCCACAGATAGTCAGCCACGGCCCTCGTCCGGCCCAGCGGAGAGGCGAGGTTGAAACCGGGCTTTGCAGGCGCTTCCGTCATGGGAGCTTAGTTAGGGTGATCGCCGCGTTGGTGGAAGTGCGCCTGCGCTTGACTTCATCGGCGCAAAATCCGACCTCAGGCTCATGAGCGAGCGCGCCCCGCCCGAGCTGTCCGCCCGCGCCCTGATTTCGCGGGTGGCCGGTGTCTATCTGCGGCCACGCTGGATGGGCTGGACCGGCGCGCTGGTGGCGGCGATTGCTGCGGCGGTGTTCACCACCCTGCTGGTGCAGATCCTGGAGCCGGCCACCAACGATCTGATGGCCAATCCCAAGCCCGGGACCCTGCTGATCCTGCCCCTGACCATCGTGGTCTATGCCATCGCGCGCGCCACCGCCCAGGTGATCCAGGCGACGCTGGTGAACCGGATCGGCAACGCCGTTGTGGGGGATATCCAGGTCCAGCTGTTTGGCAAGCTGGTGCGCGCCGACCTTGCCCATCTGCGCAGCCGCCACTCGGGCAGCTACGTCTCGTCCGTTCTCTATGACGCCGGCCTGATCCGCGAGGCGGCGACCTCCGGGATCATCAGCTATACCCAGAATGTGCTGATCGTGATCGGCGCGATCAGCGTGATGGTCTCCAACGACCGGCTGATGTCGATCCTGCTGATCGTCGTGGCGCCGTTGGCCACCTGGATCATGCGTCGCTTTGCCCGGCGCAGCACCAAGGCCGCCAAGGGCGCCATGGTGGAAACGTCTGCTCTGTCGACCGCGATCATGGAAAGTCTGGACGGCGTGCGGGTCGTGAAGCTGGAGAACCGCGAAACCTATGAGGAGGCCCGCGTCGAGGAAGTGGTGCGCAGGCGCCAGAAGCACCTGACCAAGGGCGCCAATGCCCGGGCCCGTGCGGCGCCGGCCACCGAACTGTTGATGACCATCATCGTGGCCATCGTCATCGGCTATGCGGGCTGGCGCGCGCACCAGGGCGGCATGACGGTGGGTGCCTTTGTGGCCTTCATGGCCGCGCTGGGGGTGGCGTCACAGTCGCTGCGCCAGATTGCCAATCTGCAGACGGTGTTTGCCGAGGGCATGTCGGCGGCGCGGCGACTATTCACGGCGCTGGATGTAGAACCCGAGGTCCGCGAGAGCCCGGGCGCGCCGCCCCTGACGCTAGGTCAGGCGACGATCCGGTTCGAGGCTGTGGGCTTTGCCTACGACGCGGCCACAGCGACGCTGAGCGACGTGACCTTCGAGGCTCACCGCGGCGAGACCGTGGCGTTGGTCGGTCCTTCCGGCGGCGGCAAGACCACCATCCTCAACCTGATCCCCCGGTTCTATGACGCCAGCGCCGGACGGGTGCTGATCGACGGCCAGGATGTGCGCGAGGTCGCCCTGGCCTCGTTGCGCGACCAGATCGCCCTGGTCACCCAGGAGCCCTTCCTGTTCGACGACACCCTGCGCGCCAACATCGCCTATGCGCGACCGGACGCCACCCTGAACGAGGTCGAGGCGGCCGCCCGGGCGGCGGCAGCGCACGACTTCATCGCGGACCTGCCCGCTGGCTATGAGACCACCGTCGGAGAGGCCGGCGCACGCCTCTCCGGCGGCCAGCGGCAGCGGATCGCCATCGCCCGCGCCTTCCTCAAGAATGCCCCGATCCTGCTGCTGGACGAGGCCACCAGTGCGCTGGACACCGAAAGCGAGGCCCAGGTGCAGGCGGCGCTGAAGCGGCTGATGACCGGGCGCACGACCATCCTGATCGCTCATCGGCTCTCCACCGTGCGCGGCGCCGACCGGATCTATGTGGTCGACAAGGGCCGGATCGTCGAGACCGGCGACCACGCGAGCCTTGTGAAGAAGCGCGGCCTATATGCGCGCCTGGCCCAGCGCCAGGACCTGGAGGCGGGGCCGGTCGCTTGAAGTCGTTCCTGCGCAGCGATGGCGTTCAGGCGGTGCTCGGATGGCTGCTGGGGACCTATATGCGGCTGGTGCTGCACACGGTGCGCTGGCACCATGAGAACGTGGCCTGCGTGGAGCCCGCGCTGGCCGGGTCGTCGGGGGCCATCGCGCTGTTCTGGCACGGCCGCATCCCACTGGGCCTGGCGCCGACGCCGCAGTGGGGCCGCAAGCGGACCAAGTGCCTGATCTCGCCCTCGGCGGACGGCGAATTCATCGCCCGCGCCCTGGCCATGTCGGGCTTCGGCGCGATCCGGGGATCCTCTGCCAAACCCGGCGACGCCGCCAAAGCCAGGCAGGCCGTCGGCGCGATCCGCGAGGCGGTTGCCTGGGTCAAGGGCGGCGGCGCGCTGGTGATCAGCCCCGACGGTCCGCGCGGACCAAACGAACGGATTGCGGAGGGTTCCCTGCAGATCGCACGCCGGTCAGGCCAGCCGGTTTTCCTGATGGGCATCGCCGCCCATCCGGCCTGGCAAAGCCGCACCAGCTGGGACCGGGTGATGTTCGCTGTGCCATTTGGTCGCGGAGCGGTAGTCTGGGAGGGGCCGTTGCACGTGCCAGGCGACGCTGACGACGCCGTGATTGCCGCACTGATCGACGTCTGGTCGCAGCGCCTTTCCGCCGCAACGCGTCGCGCTGAAGCCCTTGTGGGGCGGATCGCATGAGCCGCACCTTGCCGCTTGCCCTGTACGGCGCAGCCATGGCGCTGCTGGAACCGTTTGCGCCCGGGTTGCTGCGCGCCCGCGCCCGGCTGGGCAAGGAAGATGCCGCGCGGATCGGCGAGCGTCTGGGACGCCCAGGCCAAGCCCGCCCCGCCGGGCCGCTGGTCTGGCTGCACGGTGTCAGTGTCGGCGAGACCATGTCGCTGTTGCCGCTCATCTCGGCGCTGCAGGCACGGCGACCGGACCTGACATTTTTGGTGACCTCCGGCACCACCACAGCCGCCGAACTGCTGGCCACACGCCTGCCCCCCGGGGTGATCCACCAGTACGTTCCGGTGGACGGCCCCGGCGCGGTCCGTCGGTTCCTCGACCACTGGCGACCGGGGCTGGCGGTGTTCGTGGAGAGCGAGCTGTGGCCAAACCTGATCCTGGAGGCGAAGGGTCGTGGGGTACGTCTGGCGCTGCTGTCTGCCCGGATGACGGCGGCCAGCGCCAATCGCTGGGGCCGCTGGCCGAGGTCGGCGCGCGCCCTGCTGACCGCATTCGATCTGATC
The DNA here is from genome assembly GCA_031379795.1 of Alphaproteobacteria bacterium. Classification (GTDB taxonomy): domain Bacteria; phylum Pseudomonadota; class Alphaproteobacteria; order Caulobacterales; family Caulobacteraceae; genus Phenylobacterium. The sequence goes on along the minus strand of JANNFM010000579.1, from coordinate 6,772 downwards.
CTGCCGCAGGACGCGGATACAGAGCGGCGACTGTACGAGCTTGGGGGCACGACCGGGGGACGGCTCAATCTGAAACTGATCGGCGAACCTCTGCCGTTCGACCCTACCGAACTGGACCGGCTGCGTCAGGGTCTGACCGGTCGCAGGGTGGTGCTGGCGGCCAGCACGCACCCCGGCGAGGAACCGCTGATCGCCAACGCCGTCCGCAAAGCAGCGCCTGACGCCGTGCTGATCCTGGCGCCCCGGCATCCGGATCGCGGACCCGAGATCGCCGACATGCTGGGGGCGTCCCTGCGCAGCCGGGGCGAGGCGCTGACCACCGTTCACGTCGCCGATACCCTGGGCGAGATGGGCCTCTTCATGCGGCTGGCGGATGTGGTGGTGATGGGTGGCAGCTTTGTGCCCGGGATCGGCGGCCATAACCCCATGGAGCCCGCCCGGCTGGGTCGACCTATCCTCACCGGTCGCTATGCCTTCAACGCCCGGGACATCTATTCCGACCTTTTCAGCGAGGCCTGCGCCATCGAAGCCCGGGACGGCTCGACGCTGTCGCGACATATCAAAGGTCTGCTGGACAACCCGGTCATCGCGCGACGCATGGCCGAGGCCGCGAAGGCCTATGCCGCCCGGCAGGGTGCCGCGCTGGACCAGGCGCTGTTGCACCTCGACCCCCTGTTGCCCCTATGAAACTGGCAACGCCAAGGTGGTGGTACAGCCGTGGACGCCGTGGCACCGGTGCGGTGGTCCGCCTGCTGTTGACGCCGCTGTCCTGGATCTGGGCCGCCGTGACCGCGCGACGGATCGCCGTCGGACAACCCGTCGATCCGGGCGTGCCGGTGATCTGCGTCGGCAATCTGACTGTGGGCGGCACCGGCAAGACCCCCGTGGTCCGGGAGATCGCCCGGCGGCTGGGTGGCACCGTGTTGTCGCGCGGCTATGGCGGATCACAAGCCGGGCCCCTCAAGGTGAACCCGCAACAGCACACCAGCGCCGACGTGGGCGATGAGCCGCTGATGCTGGCCCGGGACCTGACCGTCTGGATCTCCCGCGACCGGGCTGCCGGGGCACTGGCGGCTGCCGCGGCCGGCGCAAACCTCATCGTCATGGACGACGGCCACCAGAACCCGTCCGTGAAGAAGATCCTCTCACTGATCGTCGTCGACGGCGAGACCCGCAACGAGGAATGGCCCTTCGGCGACGGCGGCGTTTTCCCGTCGGGCCCGATGCGCGAGCCGCTGAAGGCCGGGCTGGCGCGAGCCGACGCCGTGATCATCCTGTTGCCCGCCGATCTGGCCGAACCTGATGCTGAGCTGGTGCGCCTGTTCAGCCCCCTGCCCGTCCTGATTGCCCATCTGGTGCCCGCGTCGGAGCCGCCATCAGGACCACAGGTCGGGTTCGCGGGTGTCGGCAAACCCTGGAAGGTCGAGCGCGCCTGGCAGGTCGCGGGCTGTGAGCTGGCCGACTTCTGGCCCTTCCCCGACCACCACGCCTACGACGAGGCCACCCTGCAGCGGCTGGCCGAACGCGCCGCGCAGTACGGCGCCGGACTGGTGACCACCGAAAAGGACTGGGCCCGCCTGCCCGCCGCCTGGAAGGGCCGGATCACAGCCTGGCCGGTGCGCGCGGTGTTCGAGGATGACGTGGCGCTGGGGGCGTTGTTGGAGAGGGCTTGAGCACAATCACTGGCTGAGCCGGATCGACGTTCGCCGCGAAAACGTCAAGAAAAATGACCGTCATTACCCGACTTGTTCGGGTAACCCATGATCGCCGGAGTCTGCCAGACAACGCGCTGGCGGAGCCGCTGTGCAACCTCGGAAACGCTGACGTTTATGGGTCCCCGGCACGGCGTCGCTACGCGCCTTGGCCGAGGATGACGAGCTGAAAGGGGTGGGGCCTATCCCCCCCCCTACGCCCCCGCCTTCTTCGCATAGGCCCAGCTCATCTCGGCCAGCCCCAGGACGCGCGGGGCCATGTTGGCGGCGTCGGGGTGGCTGGCGGTGCCGTCGCGCACCCGGCCCAGGATCCCCTGCAGAATGCCCACCAGCCGGAAGGCGTTGTAGGCGAAGAACCAGTTCAGATCGCGCATCTCGGACCGGCCGGTCAGGCTGCAATAGTGTTCGACGGCCTCCTCAATAGTAGGGATGCCGTGGGTCTTCAGGTCCGGTATGCTGGCGATGGTGCCATTCACCCAGCCCATCAGCACATAGGTGAAATCGGCCATCGGATCACCCAGGGTGCCTAGCTCCCAGTCCAGCACCGCAGTCACCCGTGATTCCGTCGGATGGAAGATCATGTTGTCGAGGCGATAGTCGCCGTGAACAATCGAGGTCCGATCCTGCGCCGGCAGGCTTTGCGGCAGCCATTCGATCAGGCGCTCGACCTCGGGGATGTGGACCGTCTCGGAGGCCTTGTACTGCTTGGTCCAGCGGTCGACCTGACGGCCCATATAGTTGCCGGGCTTGCCGTAGTCGCCCAGACCCACGGCCTCGTAGTCGGTGTTGTGCAGGTCGGCCAGCGCCTTGATCTCGGCCTTGAAGATGGCGTTGCGTTCCGCGGGCTGGCACTGCGGCAGGCTCTGGTCCCACAGGATCCGGCCCTCGACCATCTCCATCACATAGAACCAGGTGCCGATCACCGCATCGTCGGTGCACAGGCCATAGGGCCGCGCCACCGGAAAGCCGGTGGGATACAGCGCCGAGATCACCTTGAACTCGCGGTCCACCGCATGGGCCGACGGCAACAGCTTGCCCGGCGGCTTGCGGCGCAGCACGTATTTTCGGCCCGGCGTGATCAGCTGATAGGTGGGATTGGACTGGCCTCCCTTGAACTGGCGCACCTCCAGCGGCCCCTGGAACCCCTCCACATTGGCCTGCATCCAGGCGAGCAACGACGCCTCGTCAAAGCGGTGGGTTTCTGCCACGTCTTTGGTGCCCGTATTGGCCTGTTCGCGCGCCTGTTCGGCGGCGAGGGCTTCGGCGTCTGCATCGGCCATGGCGTTTCCTTGCCTCTCGTACGTTTGTTGGAAGTCTTCTACAGAAGCGCCCGGCCCCGGAGCAAGGCATGGTCGACGACGTCCTGTCCATCATCGAGATCGCCGCCCCGCGCGAGCAGGTGTGGCGCGCGTTGACGCGGCCGGAGCTGGTGACGCAATGGATGGGCTGCCTGCGGTTCCAGCCGGCGGCGGGCCATGTGTTTTACCTGCAGCCGGACCGCGCCCGACGGCTGGCGGACGACGTGACGGGCGCCATCGCCTGCCGGATCGAGACCCTGGATGCGCCCCGTCGACTATCGTTCTGCTGGGGCTTTCCCGACATCCCCGACACCTGGGTCGACATCCGCCTGACCAGGATCGCCGGCGGCACCCACGTGCGCCTCACCCACTCCGGCTGGGACCAGTTCGAAGACCACGAGAGCGAGGTCCTGCGCGGCGGCATGGGCCGGGCATGGCACACGGTGGCGCTGCCGGCGCTGAAGGCGGTGGCGGAGGGCATGTAGGCCCGCGACGCCTGCCACCCGCTATCGCGCCGGCAGAACGCTTCCGCGACATCGATCCGACCCACCCCCACATCGGCTTTGGCCCCGACACGCCGCAGCTGGGGGACTGGGGCGGGCCGGAGCCGCGGCTTGCGCAAAGCTCCCGATCAGGCGTGTCGGGGCGCCGATCACATCTCTGGAAGGTTTGCGAAGCCACCTTGCCGTCACGGCGACCGCAGGTTTCAAGCGGCGGTCAGGCAAGCTCGCCGTCTGCGCCGCAGCGCCCCGCCGACCGCGCCAAACCCTGCGATCATCAGTGTCCAGGCCGCGGGCTCGGGCACGGCAGCCGTCGGATCACCAAATACGCGAAGCGAGAAATTGAGCTCGTTGCGCGCGACCCAGGGTCCGTCGACCGAAAGCATGGCTGCTTCCTTGACCGTCGGGTTCGGAGCGTAAAAGGTGAGACCGTTGGAGTAGTTGTCCTCCGGCTGCACCACAAACGTGATCCAGTATTCGCCTGGATCTAGCATCACGTTTGCGCCGTGGACGCCGAACCAGCCATGGAAATCCGTTCCGCCGTGGGGCGCGACGTGGATCTGGGAAGAGAATACCTCGGCGCCGGGAACGTCGCCAAGGCTATGGGCGATCCCCATGTGGAGCGACCCCGACTCCGCGGTGCGACCGAAGAAGCTCTCGAAATCGGTAATACGGGTCTGCTGCGACAGGCTGAAGGCCGCGGCCAATGAAATATGGAGATTGTCGAAGTCGCCTAGCGCCCAGCCCGAGCTGGGGAAGGGTGGCGCTCCCGTATCGACGATGACATCGGCGCTGGCCGGCGCCGCGCTGAAGGCGAGCAATGCGGCCAGGGCCAGGGACGCGAGTGGTTTGAGCATGAATCTACCCTCAACTACGAACACCCTGGACAAGCCGAGATGGCGCGCCGGGCTGCTCCGGGCGACTTGACTAGCCCGCGGCGGCGGCGGCGCGCTTCACCTGTTTGGGTGATGGACAATGGGTCGACCCGAAGGGCGGCTTCCCCCATCATCGCGAATGCGCGCGCTGTAATGAGGGGACGCGTGGAACGACCGGGAGCGATTGTGACGCCGAGCGGCCCGCCAATCCGAGTCGCGATCGTGGAGGACGATCCAACGATGGCGACGTGGCTGGCCGATGCCATCACACCGGCCGCCGACCTGAAGGTGATCGCCACCGCCGCGACCGCAATAGAGGGCCACGCGCTGATCGTGGCCGGCGGCTACGATGTGCTGCTGTGCGACCTCGGGCTGCCAGACGGCGACGGCATTGACCTCATCCGCCGGAGCGCTTTGGCGCATCCTGGGGCCGATGTCATGGTCGTTACGATGTTTGCCGAGCAGAAGAAGGTGATCGACTGCATTCGCGCCGGCGCGCGCGGCTACCTGTTGAAGGACATGGACGCGGAAGGCTGCGTCGCCGCCATCCGTGACATCCGACGGGGCGGCTCGCCGATCAGCCCGGTGATCGCCCGCCACCTGTTGCGGCGCATACGGCCCGACCCGCTGGCTGGAGATGCGGCGTTGACCGCGCGGGAACGCGACATCCTGAACATGCTGGCGCGCGGCTTCTCGAAGAAAGAGTGCGCCGAACTGCTGGGTTTGTCGGTGAATACCGTCGGCACGCACGTGAAGAACATCTACATGAAACTCGAGGTCAATTCGCGCGCGGAAGCCGTATTCGAAGCCTCGAACCAGGGCATCCTTGATTGACCGTCTGGCAGCAATTCTGGCTGCGGCTCGGCTGCTTGCTCATCCTGATGTTTGGAGCCTCGGGCCCCACCCAGGCCGGCGAAGGTCTGGTGGTGCGGGAGGCCGAGTTCGCCTTCTCCGAAGGCGACACGCCACCCAAGGCCGGCTGGACGACGCGCGCCTTGCCGCAGATGTCGCTGGAGGAGGAGGCCCGTGCGCTCGGGCATCGCAGGATCACGGTGTGGGTGCGTTTGCATTTTGACTCCCACCAGATCGGGCAGACCCCGAGCGCGCTCTACACCGAGGACATCGCGGAACGTTATGTCGCCTATCTGAACGGCGTTGAAGTCCACCGCACCTACGCTGACAAGGATGACTGGGTCATCGGGTGGAACCGACCCGTTCTCGTCCCGTTGCCAGCGCAGGTGCTTCGGGCCGGCTCCAATGAGCTGCTGCTGCGTGTCGATTCGGCGCTGGACTGGTTCCTGGTCGTCGGAGAGGTGCGGGTGGCGCCCCTCGCGGATCTGCGTCCGCTCTACGCGCGCCAGACCCTATGGCGGGTCAAGGGCGCAGAGATCGCCAACTACATCGTGCTCGCGCTGACGGCGATCACCTTCCTTCTGTGGCTGTCGCGGCGCCGACAAGAGCCGGAGCTCGTCTGGCTGGTGGCGCTCGGCATCGCCTACTTCCTTCGTAGCGCCGTGTTCTTCTTTGAGCGGGCGCCCTTCGATCCGCTACTGTTCGGCCTGCTCTCACAGACGATGATCTTCCTCCTCACGCCGCTCTGCTTCGGATTCATCGGAGAATACTTCAAGATCCCTCACCGCGGCCGATGGAACGCGCTGTGGTTCACGTTGGGGGTGGCGAACGCGATCGCCTCCGTCATCCTCAACATCATGGGGCAGGAAGGGCGCATCTGCACCGCCATCGTTCTTGCCACCGGCGCGCTCAGCATGGTCGTCCTCTTCCGAGCCCCTTGGCGGGGAGACGGCTTCGCGCGTGTCCTGCTCCTCACCATCGTCTCGGCAACGGTCGTCGTCGGCGTGCATGATCTCGGCCGCCAGGATCATCTGCTCTGGTGGGACGGCGCCGGGTTTTACCTGCAGCCCTACAATGCCTTCGCCATCCTTGGCGGGTTCTTCTTCGTGATCGGCCGACGCTTCGTGACGGCCGTGCGAACCGTGGAACGGCTCAACGCCTCTCTGGAGAGCCGGATCGCCGCCGCACGTGCCGATCTGGCTGCGAGCGAGGCGGCCCGGAGTCGGCTCGAGGTCGAACGCGCCCTCGAAGGTGAACGCGAGCGCCTGATGCTCGAGGTGCACGACGGGATCGGCTCCAGCCTCGTCACCGCGCTCGCCGTGGCCTGCAAGGAACAGCATCCGAAGGAGACGGTCGACCTGCTGCGCAAGGCCGTGGCCGACCTGAAACTGACGGTGGACTCGCTCGATCCCCTCGGCGGAGACGTCCTCGCACTGCTGGGAAATCTACGGCACAGATGGGAGCCGGATCTCAACCGGGCAGGGCTGGTCGTACGCTGGGACGTGCAGGACTGTCCCGCGATCGAGTGGCTGGAT
>JANNFM010000576.1:0-2165 GCA_031379795.1 Alphaproteobacteria bacterium | reverse complement strand
CCCGCCTTACCCGTCACGGACTCACCCCCGTGCATCTGGTAGCCATCCGGGGAGCCATGATGTCTGAAAATCTCTACGACCTGCTGGCCAGCCGCTTTCCGGCGGATCGTTCGAAACCCTGCTTTCTGCTGAGTAACGGATCCGAAATCAGCTACGGCGCGCTGGAAACCGGCGCAGCCCACGTGGCCGCTCGGTTGGTCGCCGAGGGTGTCGCTCCCGGCGACCGCGTGGCCCTGCAGGCGGAGAAGTCCGCCGAGGGCATCATGATCTATCTGGGCGCCTTGAAGGCGGGCGCCGCTTTCCTGCCGCTGAACAGCGCCTACACCGCCGCTGAGGTGGATTATTTTCTGACCGACGCGGAACCCAAGGTGTTTGTCACAGACCCGACCGCCTGGGTGCGTGAGGCGACCGGTCATCCGCCTCTGACCTCCACCGTGCCACGCGATGCGGCGGACCTTGCGTCCCTGATCTACACCTCGGGCACCACTGGCAGGTCCAAGGGCGCCATGCTCAGCCACGGCAGTCTGGCGGCCAATGCCCTGGCACTGCACGAGGCCTGGGGGTTTACGTCGCAGGACGTCCTGCTGCATGCGTTGCCGGTGTTCCACGTCCACGGTCTGTTCGTGGCGCTTCACTGTGCCCTGCTCAGCGGCTGTCCCATGGTGTGGTTGCCGAAGTTCGTGGACGCCGACGTGCTGGCCGGGCTGGACCGCGCCACCGTGATGATGGGCGTGCCCACCTTCTACACCCGCCTGCTGGCCAATCCTGCTTTCACCCGGGAAAAGGCCGATGGCGTGCGGCTGTTCATCTCCGGCTCCGCGCCGCTGTTGCCCTCGACCTTTGCCGAGTTCGAGGAACGCACCGGCCAGCGCATTCTGGAACGCTACGGCATGAGCGAGGCGGTGATCATCACCACCAATCCGCTGGCGGGCGGGCGGTTTCCCGGGTCAGTGGGGTATCCACTACCCGGCGTCGATTTGAGGATCGGTGGCGGTGATCAGACGGGCGTGATCGAAATTCGCGGCCCCAGTGTCTTCTCGGCCTATTGGCGCATGCCGGAAAAGACGGCTGAGGAGTTCACCTCCGACGGCTTCTTCATCACCGGCGATGTCGGACGCCGCGACCCCGACGGGCGTGTGTGGATCTCCGGGCGCGCCAAGGACCTGATCATTTCGGGTGGATACAACGTCTATCCCAAGGAGATCGAACTGGTGTTCGACGAGCTTCCCGGCGTCGTCGAGAGCGCGGTGATCGGCGTGCCGCACCCGGACTTCGGCGAAGGCGTCGTGGCCGTGGTGCTGGGGCAGGGGGATGAGGCGGCCATGATCGCGGAGGCCCGTGGCCAGCTGGCGGCCTACAAGACCCCCAAGCGGGTGGTGTTTGTCGACGAGCTGCCCCGCAACGCCATGGGCAAGGTGCAGAAGAACCTGCTGCGCCAACGCTTTGCGGACCTTTTCGAAGGTTGAGTATTCGGGCAGTGTCCGGCGCGATCAACCAGGGAGACGTCAGATGGATCTGCAACTCAAGGGCAAGACGGCGGTGGTGACCGGCGGGACGCGCGGCATCGGTCGCGCCATCGCCGACTGCTTCGCCGACGAGGGGGCCAACGTCGCCATCTGCGCGCGCAATGCCGAACAGGTCGATGAAACCGTCAAGGCGCTGGAAGCCAAGGGCGTGAAGGCGTTTGGGCAGGTCGTGGACATCGCCGATGGCCCGGCCCTGCAGGCGTTCGTCGCCAAAGCCGGTGAGGCGCTGGGTGGAATCGACGTGCTGGTCTCCAACGCGAGCGCCCTGGTGCAGGGCAATGGCGAGGCCGCCTGGACGTCGATGTTCGAGATCGACATCCTGGGCGCCGTCCGCACCTTCGAGACCGCCAAACCGTTCCTGGAGAAGGCGGCCGCCGCCAACGGCGACGCGGCGTTCATCATCATCTCATCGGTCTCGGCGGCCGAGACGGACAACCCCAGTTCCTATGGCGCGATGAAGGCCGCCCTGATCCACTTCGCCAAGGGCGTGGCGCGGGAGGGCGCGCCGAAGCAGGTGCGTTGCAACGTGGTTTCGCCCGGCACCGTGTTCTTTGAAGGCGGCGCGTGGGGCAAGGTGAAGGAGGGCATGCCGGCCTTCTTTGAGCAGATGATCAAGCGTAACCCGACCGGACGCATGGC
>JANNFM010000554.1:0-3022 GCA_031379795.1 Alphaproteobacteria bacterium | reverse complement strand
GCAGATGCCGACGCCTCGCCAAGGACTTCGAGGCCACCGTCGAGAGCGCCGTCGCATGGGTCTATATCGCCCACATCCGACGCCTCACACGCCGATTGGTCAGGGCCTGAAATTTACTCACGGAGTTATGAGTCAGACTCTAAGGCTCAGGCCGGCGCCGCAAACCGGGCCATGATCGTGGACATTCGGGTGGACTGGACGCTGGGGCGAGAGGCCATCCGGTCCAGCCATCCGAGCAAGGGGGAGCCGGCCATCAGCTCGGCACCCTCCTGAGACTGCACGGCCATCTCCAGATGAGCCACCGCCGCCAGGTCGGCCAGCGAGATCACCGCCCCCGTGAAGTACGGTTTGTCGCCCAGAATCTCCGCCAGCGCCGCCAGACAGGTCCGCGCCAGGGGAATCGCGGCTTCAATAGCGGCTTCATTGACGGGAATCCCGAAAATCGGCGCAACAACCCGATTGAAGCCGATCCCGGCGGTCAGCGACGGCATAACGTAGCTGTCGAGGATATTCATGACCTGGCTCATGCGGGCCATGGCGCGGGGATCTTCCGGCGTCAGCCGAGGCCCTTCAAAGGCCGCGTCAATGTAGCGAAGGATCGCCTGGGCCTCGTAGAGCTGGAACCCGTCGTGTTCCATGGCGGGAATTTTCCCGAACGGGTGTCGCGCCAGATAGGCGGGCGTCTTGGAGTCGCCCGGCCGGAGGGCCTTCAGCGCCCAGGCCACACCCTTCTCCTCGCAAGCCAACATGGACATCCTCAGGTAGGGGCTGCCCGGCACACCGTATAGAATGATCGCCATCAGAATCTCCCTCGCCGCACGCACAGCGAAATGGAATGTCCGGGGTCAGCCTGGGCGCGACGCCAATGTAACCTCTGCTTCCATTGTCGTCGCGGGCGTCGGGCATCTCAAGGCCGATTCCTCAGCAGGCGTTGTCCCTGTCGCCACAGGTCTATAGGCTGACGGCTTCCGGCAATGCGAAGGCCCGGGGCACGGGCGGGGGAACCATGGATCAAGTTGAAAAACGCACCTTCACCGACGAAGAGGCGCTGAACTTCCACCGCTACCCCACGCCCGGCAAGATCGGCATCCAGGCCACCAAGCCGATGTCGACCCAGCGGGACCTGAGCCTGGCCTATTCGCCGGGCGTGGCCGTGCCGGTGCTGGCCATCGCCGCCGATCCGGACCTGGCCTACGAATACACCTCCAAAGGCAACCTGGTGGCGGTGATCTCCAACGGCACCGCGATCCTGGGCTTGGGCAATCTGGGTCCGCTGGCGTCGAAGCCGGTGATGGAAGGCAAGGGGGTGCTGTTCAAGCGCTTCGCCGACGTCGACGCCATTGACGTGGAGATGAGCTGCACCGACGTCGACGAGATCATCACGGTGGTCAAGAATATCGGCGTCACCTACGGCGGCATCAATCTGGAAGATATCAAGAGCCCCGACTGCTTCCGAATCGAGACGGAACTTCAGGACCTGCTGGACATCCCGGTCTTCCACGACGACCAGCACGGCACGGCCATCATCTGTTCGGCCGGCCTGATCAACGCCTGCGAGATCACCGGCCGAAAGATCAGCGAAGTGAAGGTGGTCCTGAACGGCCCCGGCGCCGCGGGCATCGCTACGCTGGGCCTGATGAAGGCCATGGGCGTGAAGCATGAGAACGTCATCGCCGTCGACCGCAAGGGCGTGCTCTGGCGCGGCCGGCCGGAAGACATGAACCAGTGGAAATCGGCCCACGCCATCGACACCCCGCACCGCACTTTGGCCGATGCCCTGGCCGGTGCCGACGTCTTCATCGGCGTGTCCGCCAAGGGCGCGCTGACGCCCGATCTGGTCAAGACCATGGCACCCCGGCCCATCATCTTCGCCATGGCCAACCCCGATCCCGAGATCACCCCGGAAGAGGTCTACAGCGTCCGCCCCGACGCCATAGTGGCCACCGGGCGCAGCGACTATCCGAACCAGGTCAACAATGTGCTGGCCTTCCCCTACCTGTTCCGGGGCGCTCTCGACGTCCGCGCCCGGCGCGTGAACATGGAAATGAAGATCGCCTGCGCCAACGCGCTGGCCATGCTGGCGCGTGAGGACGTGCCGGACGAGGTGGCCGCCGCCTACCACGGCGTGAAGATGAAGTTCGGCCCGGAATACATCATCCCGACGCCGTTCGATCCGCGCCTGCTGGCCTATATCCCGCCGTTCATCGCCCAGGCGGCCATGGACACCGGCGTGGCGCGCAAGCCCATCGAGGACATGGACGCCTATCGCGCCTCGCTCGCGCGCCGTCTCGATCCCACCGCCGCCTTCTCGCAAAAGCTGCAGGGCGCCGTCCTCTCCGGCCCGCAGAAGACCATCGTCTTCGCCGAGGGCGAGGAGCAGAGCGTCATCCGCGCCGCCTATGCGTTCCAGACGCAGGGGCTGGGCAAGGCCGTGTTGGTGGGTCGCGAGGATCTGGTGCACGAGAACATGCGCGCGGCGGGGCTTGAGCCCGCCGAAGCCGGCCTTGAAATCGTCAACGCCCGCGTCTCGCCCTGGAACGAAGCCTCGGTCGACCTGCTCTACAGCCGCTTGCAGCGCGAGGGGTACCTGCGCCGCGATATCCAGCGGCTGATCAACCAGGACCGCAACGCCTTTGCCGCCGCCATGGTGGCGCTGGGTCACGCCGACGGCATGGTCACCGGCGTCACCCGCAACTTCGACCAGGTGCTGGAAGAGGTGCTCAACGTCATCGACCCCGCGCCTGACGGCCGCATCATCGGCATGAGCGTGGTGATGGCCAGGGGCCGCACCCTGTTCATCGCCGACACCAACGTCACCGAAATGCCGGTGGCCGAGGAACTGGTCGAGATCGCCATCGAGGCCGCCCGCGCGGTCCGCACGCTGGGCTATGAGCCCCGCGTGGCGTTCATGAGCTATTCCACCTTCGGCAACCCCATGGGCGAACGCTCGGCCCGCGTCCGCGATGCCGTGGCCATGCTGGACGAGATGGACGGCATCGACTTCGAGTACGAAGGCGAAATG
>JANNFM010000553.1:0-3653 GCA_031379795.1 Alphaproteobacteria bacterium | reverse complement strand
GCAGATGCCGACGCCTCGCCAAGGACTTCGAGGCCACCGTCGAGAGCGCCGTCGCATGGGTCTATATCGCCCACATCCGACGCCTCACACGCCGATTGGTCAGGGCCTGAAATTTACTCACGGAGTTATGAGTCAGACTCTTAGACTGGACGCAAAATCCGCTTGTGGCTGCATATTTTGCAGTCGGATCCCAGCCCCAAGACACCGCCGCCGAGGTTATCGGAGTTCGGGTGCGGGAACGGGACTATTTGGACCTGAACGGCGAAGAGTTGGGACCTAACCTGTTCGCACAGCCTCCTACTCTGCCGATCAACACCAAAAAGCCGACACCGTTTGAAACCGACACTTGGCCAAAACGGTTTGTTCTGCAGAACGCTGTCGCATTCGTGCGTCCGCTTATTCGCGCGCCGAGAATGATCTCGCAGCGCGGGGTATTCTCGGTACATTCTGGCCCAACAAAGGCGTGGGCGGGTTTTCAGCGTAGGCAGCTAGGTCAGATCGAATACAAGCTCGTACCACCGCGCCGGTTTCTGATCCCGACCGCGCACCGCCTGTACTTTCAGCAACGCCTCGCCGGCCTCGGCGTTGATGCGTCGTCCATTCTCGTTGACCTTGGTGGAATATGCGACGCTCTAACGTGGCGCTACACGCATCCACATCTGTGATCTGTGCTAAGATTCTTACAAACACGCGATGAGCCCATGACACATACCGATGACGCGTCAATTTCGCCCTCCGGGCTCCAGGAAGCTGTCGATGCTATTGAGCGTCGTCAGGTAGTCGGCGCGCCAGCCGAACCTGTGATAATTCTAGGTGTTGATGTAATTCCAGGCATCGTCGTCACTCAGCCAAATGGCAAACTAGAAGCGCCCGCAGTCGTCTATTTGGAAGTCGGCGCGTCCAGCAATTCTCATTCAAGCTCTCGCCGAGCAAAAGTTGAGTTTCACCTAGCTAACGAACAGATCGTGATTGATCGAGTAGTATTGGCCTAATCCAAGGCGCGAGCCGATGGGAAGTGATTGGTCTCCTAGAACGGCGAGAACCGCTCCAGCAGCGACTGCCCGGCCGGGGTCTTTTGCACCCGGCTGATGTCGCCGCGGCCGCCGTAGCTGATGCGGGCTTCGGCGATCTGGGTGTGGCGGATGGTGTTGGCGGACGAGATGTCCTCAGGGCGCACGATGCCGGCGACAGTGAGCTGGCGCAGGTCGGTGTTGGTGCGCACTTCCTGCACGCCCTGGATCACCATATTGCCATTGGGCAGGACGCCGGTAACGACGGCGGCGATGGTCAGGCTGATCTTCTCCGAGCGGTTCACCTGGCCGGCGCCGGCGTTCGACGTTGTCGAGTTGGTTTCCAGGGCGTTGGCGGGGTCGAATCCGCCTGGCAGGATTTTCCCGATCGTCGATTCCAGGCCCAGCAGGTGTGGCACGCCCGCCTTCAGGCCTGACGTGCGCGAGCTGGAGGTGGCGTTGGTGGTCTTGGCGCTGTCGTCGATGTCGATCTGGACGGTCAGGATGTCGCCGACCCGGCTCGCGCGCTGGTCGTTGAAGAAGGCGCGGGCCCCAACCCGCCACAGCGAGTTGGCGCTGGCCGGCTGGGGCGACGGCTCCCGGGACGAGACCAGCACATTCTGTTCGCGCGGCATCAGGGCGGCGGGGTAGCCCACCTGCGAGAGTTCGGGACCGCGGACCGCTTCCTTGACCGTCGAACAGGCGGCAAGGGGAACCAGGGCGAGGAGGGCGAGGGTGCGGAGACGCATGATCAGGGCTTCCTTCAACGGAGCGCGTAGCGGCTTGAGCGGGACAGTTTGAATCGGTCAGCGGCAGGGCCAACCAAGGCCTGGCCAGGGCCGCTCACCACGGCCTGCAGGGTTTTCTTCGACGTTACGTTCAGGGCGTTGATGGTCTCTCCAACGCCGCCGCCGGACAATGCCTTGGCCTGCAAGGTCAGGGTGATGCCGCCTTCATCGAAGGTCAGGGTGACGATCTCGTTGGCCTTGACCACCTGGGGCGCGGCGACGTCTCGTCCTGCGACGGCGGCACCGGCGCGCAGGGTGCGCCTGGCGGCCAGGCCGACCACAGCGTCCGGGTCGGTGGCGGCGTCCGCCGGGGCGACGGCGACCTTGGCCCAGACCAGATCCTGTGGCTGCACCACATCGCCGGCGGCGATGTTGCGGGTCCAGGTCAGGACATCGACATTGGATCGTGCGCTGGGCGCGGCCACGTTGGCGGGCGCGCCGCTGCGGACGATGATCTGGCGCAGGCCCTCGGCGTTGGCCCAATCCAGCCCGGCCCGGCGGCCGGCGGCCTGGATCGCCGTTGCACTGAGCATCACGCTGGTGCCTGACCGCGAGGCGACAGGCGTGCGACCGGCGGCGCCTGCGCCTTCGAAAATCTCGCCAAGCGTTACGATGCCGTCGGCGTCGACCATGTCGGTCTTGAGAGTGACCGCGGTCCCGGCCAGTGCGGGACTGGCCATGAGCACGGCGATCAGAAGCGCTGCGATTTTCATGACTTACGCTTTCACCTGGTTGGCGGTCGCCAGCATGTTGTCGGCGGTGGAAATGACCTTGGAGTTCATCTCATAGGCGCGCTGGGCGATGATCAGGGCGGTGATCTCGGCCACGGCGTCGACGTTGGAGGCTTCGGTGTAGCCCTGGACCAAGGTGCCGATGCCGACTGAGCCGGGGGTGCCGTTGGTCGGTGAGCCGGAGGCCGCGGTTTCCTGTAGCAGATTGCCGCCCAGGGCTTTCAGGCCGCCGTCATTGACGAAGGTCGACAGTTCAAGAACGCCGACAATGCTGGGATTGGTCTGGCCAGCTTGCAGGACTTCGACCTGACCGGACTTGGAGATCGAGACCGAGACCGCGTCGCTCGGAATTGTGATCGCAGGCTGGATCTGGAAACCATCCTGGGTCACCAGCTGGCCCTGGTCATTCACGGCCAGATTGCCGGCCCGGGTGTAGACGTTCTCACCCGATGGCGAGAGCACCTGGAAATAGCCACGCCCGTCGATGGCCAGGTCGTATTGGTTGTCGGTACGGGTCAAGGCCCCTTGAGTGCCCACGCGATAGACCGCGCCCGTCTTGACGCCGGCGCCGACCTGTACACCGGTCGGAACGATGGTGCCCTGGTCGGAAGACTGGGTCCCGGCGGCCTCGAAGGTCTGGTACAGCAGATCCTGGAATTCGGCCCGCTGGCGCTTGAACGCCACGGTGTTCATGTTGGCGATGTTGTTTGAGATGACCTCGACGTTCATCTGCTGGGCGGCCATGCCGGTTGCGGCGGTGCGGAGCGCTTGCATCAGACTTTACCTCTCTACTGCGTCCGCCCGAGACGTTCGACGGCGCGGCGCGAAAGGTCGCCCTGCGCGTCCATCATCTTGGCGGTGGATTCATAGGCCCGGGACACCTGGACCATGCGGGTGATTTCCAGGATCGACTTGACGTTCGACCCCTCGAGCATGCCCTGGCGCAGGCGTGCATCGTTCGACGGCGTGGCCGCGAGGTTCGAGTCGTTGCGATAGAGATTGTCGCCGGTCTTCGACAACGCGGCCAGACTGGCAAACTCGAACATACCCACCTGGCCGACGCGCTCGTTCCCCTGGCTGAGCGAGCCATCGCCGCCCACCTTGACCTCGCCCTTTTCGGCGTC
>JANNFM010000236.1:0-11817 GCA_031379795.1 Alphaproteobacteria bacterium | reverse complement strand
CCAGCCAGGGTCGTGTCATGTCGCGTCACCCGACAGTTGTTCCAGCCGGTAGCCATAGCTGTAGACCGGGGCCAGGCGGAAGCCATTCTCGGGACGAAGAGCCAGCTTTGAGCGGATCTTGGCGACGTGGGCGTCCAGCGTGCGGCTTTCCAGATCCGGATTGCGGCCCCAGACCGTCTCCAGCAAATAGACCCGCCCCATTGGCCGATGCAGATTGGCGAAGAATACGAGCGCCAGGGCATATTCCTTGGCGGTGAGGCGCGCTTCGCCGCCGGGCCAGGTCGCCGTCAGCCGCAGCGGATCAAAGGTGTAGTCGCCCACAACCGTCGTCGCCGTACTCTGTTCGACGGGATAGGCACGCCGCAGCAGGGCATTGACCCGGGCGGTCAGCACCACCGGCTCGAACGGTTTGACCACAAAGTCGTCGGCCCCGGCGTTCAGGGCCTCGACGATGTTTTCAGAGCTGGCACGGGCCGTCAGCATCAGGATCGGCGGTGTCGGTTTGAGGTTGGCCTGGGCCCAGACCGCGATCTCCAGACCCGTCATCTGCGGCACATTCCAGTCCAGTACCAGCAGATCAAACGCGCGTTGACGAAGCGCGGTCAGCAGCGGCTGGCCGGACTTGAACCAGACGCACTCATGCCCGTCGGGCTGCAGGATCGCCAGCACCAGCTCGGCCTGCGGCGCCTCATCCTCCAGCAGGGCGATTTTCATGCGCGGTCCTTCGCGCAAGGGCGTAGATCTTGATCGTGCGTCGCCAAGGTCATGACCTCTGTTTGTGCGTCGCGATCATCGCGTGGCGCTCCGGCGCAAGGTTAGCTTATGTTGGCTCACATGACGACGCGAAGAACCGTTCTGGCAGGAACTGCCGCGCTGGTTGCCGGACCGGGCGTCGCAGCCGTGGCGGACTATTGGCCAGGTGCGATGGACTGGGCCGAAACGGATCCCGCCGTTGCGGGTTTCGACCCTGCAAAATTGTCCGGTGCCATCGATGTCGCCATGGCGGATCGCAGCAACGCCGTGATGGTGCTGCGCGGTGGGCGCCGGGTTGTTGAGCGCTATGCGACCGGCATCACCCCGGCCAGTCGCCAGGAGATCGCCTCAGCTGCCAAGAGCCTCGTCTCGGTGCTGGTCGGGATGGCCATCGACCAGGGCCGGATCAAGAGCGTCGACCAGAGCGCCGCCGATTTTATCCCGGCCTGGCGAAATCCGGCCCAGGCCCCGATCACGCTGCGCCACATGCTCAGCATGACCAGCGGACAGGATTTTCAGGGCCTGGCGCTGCGCGGTGTCGCGGGTGATCAATTCGCGATCAATGCCGCAGCGCCGCAGGCCGTTCCGCCCGGAACCCGCTGGGCCTATGACACGGCGACGTTCCACCTGCTCTATCACGTCATCGAACGCGCGGTCGGCGAACCGTTTTCGGCGTTTGCCGGGCGCAACCTGCTGGGTCCGCTGGGGATGACGGATACCAGCTGGGTCACCAGTGTGGGGCAGGGCGCGGGCGGCCCGGTGACCAACTATTACTCCGCCCGGTGCTCTGCGCGTGATCTGGCCCGGTTCGGCCTGTTCGCCAGTCGCGGCGGACGGTGGGCGGGGCGCCAGCTGGTCAGTGCGGCCTACCTGCGCGCGGCCACGTCACCGTCGCAGGATCTCAATCCGGCCTACGGCTATCTGTGGTGGGAGAATGCGAAGCCCGGTCGCGGCGCCGGGGTGGGCGCTGGCGGCGCGGAGGCGTCGGGCTACCGGTTTGAGGGATCCCCCCGCGATACCTTTGCCGCCATGGGGGCGGGCGGTCAGGTGGTGATGGTCGTGCCGTCGCGGGATATCGTGCTGGTCCGGCAGGGTCAGAACCCCGCGAGCGCCGGAATGCTGTCGGGGCTGCTGGCGTCGGTGTGTGGCGCGGTGCGAGCCTAAACCGGCACCGTGATGTGCTTGCCGCCGAAGACGGCCTGCCAGTTCTCGATTTCGCTGACCACGATGTCGTCGGCCGCGTGGGCCAGTTCGGCGACGCGGGCGTAGTCGAGGCCGCTGTCGGGGGCGGTCAGCAGCAGGTCGATCCGCCCGGCCACGGCGTCCAGCTTCTCGGCGGTCACTTCTGAAATGGCCGAGAAGCGCTCGAAATCACCGAAATAGCGCACGCCGGCGATGGCGCCGCCGAAGGTGGGCAGCATCACGCCCAGAAACGAGAACAGCATCGACAGGCCGCTGGCGATCTCCTTGTCGATCACATGCAGTGCGCCCAGGCCCTTGAGGATCAGGTAGCCGCTGACTGCCGCGACGGCGAGGATGAACATCACCTCTGACAGCTTGTCCAACCGGTGGTGGGCCTGGGCCAGTCGCCTGGCCTTGTAGCGGTGATAGTCGCGCTGGCTGGTCACATGGGCCTGCAACAGATCCTTCAGCGCCCCGCGCAGATAGGCCGGTGTCAGCTTCACCTGCGGCAGGCCCACGTCGCGCAGGCCATGCAGCGCATACCATTCCGGCCAGGACGTGTGCGCGCCGCGGGGCCAGCGCCCGGCCGGTCGCGTCACGCCCAGCACCAGCAGGATCGGGGCATGCCGGAAGTACTCCGCCACCCGGCGGGTCTCGAACCAGCGGCCATGCCAGCGCCGCGCCTGGCCGACGGCGGTGATGATCAGGATGCCCGCCAGCAGCGCCACTTCGAACAGCGAGAACATCCACTTCTCATGCGGCGTGGCGAACGGGAGATAGGCGATACCGCCGACGATGGCGAAGGCCGAGAACAGGAAGCTCAGGATCATGCCGCCGCGATAGGTGTCGGACAGCCGCGCCGAAATCCCGTCGGCCCAGGCGAATCGGCGCAGCACGTCGGCGACCACGTGATCCACGAAGCCGGCGTCCTGTCCCGGCAGCGCCCGGGCGGCGGCCAGCATTCCGGCGGCGCTGCCCCCGGCAATCTGGTCGGGTCGCTCATAGGTCTGGGTGAGGTTGCGGAACCGGCCCCTATGATCGTCGGCGCCGAACAACGCCTCGATCCGGCGATAGCCGTGCCAGGCCAGGCTGCTGCGGGGCCGCCAGCGCTCGGCGTCCAGCGCCTTCATCCCGTCGACGCCGCCCTTATGGCTGTCGGCCTTCTTGCCGGGGGTGGGTTTCAGGGCCTCCTGGACCAGTTGGGCCAGAGCCTGATCGCGGTCGTCGTCGGCGGGCGCGCCGGGCGCAATCACCGCCAGGGATTCCGGGGCGTGCAGGATGCGCCAGGCCTCAGGCGCGCGGGCGTCGATCCAGATCACCGGCGCGCCCATGTCCAGAGCGAGAGCAATGGTGTGGCCGGTGCCGCCGACAAAGCTGGTGCTGGCCCCGTCCCACACGGCCAGGATCAGGTCGGACTGCTCGATCATCACCTGGGCGGCCAGCGCGACCCGCTCCGACGCCTCAAACGAATAGCTCTGGGCGGCAGCCAGGTCGGCGGGCGCCTCCAGCTTGCCCAGGAACAGGTCGGCGATGGCCTCGTCGCGGTCGGCCAGTTCGAACAGTCGCGCCTGATCGGCCAGCGTCCCGATCGCCGCCGCCCGCGCCCGGGTGGCCTTGCCGCAGGCGCCCTTGCCGGTCAGCAGAAACCGCGCCTCGGCCGCCGTCTCAGGCAGCGCATTGATCGCCGCGTTCAGGGTGCGCCCGAAGGGCAGGGGCGCCACCAGCTCCCAGCCCCGGCTCAACGCCTGCCCGGCGGCCATCTGGTCCAGCCCGTCCACCAGCATGGTGTGCAGCCGCGTCGGCGCCATTGAGCCTGGCCCCAGCAGCGGCGGCTCGGCGGCCACCGCCGCGTCGATGGCGTCCAGCACCTCGGTCACCGTGGCGTCAATGGCCGCCCTGTTGGCGGCGAAGGCGGCGTTGCCCTCCCGATGGCCGGTGACCCCCAGCGACAGCCGCACGCGCGGCGGCGGCGGGGCGAGGGGCTGGGGGGCGGTCATCGGGCGGTGGGTTCCAGGGGCGGGCCTTCTGCAAGGGCGATGCCCTCGAGGAACAGCTGGCGCTGATCTGGGTCGCGCATGTAGGTCCTGGCCATATCGGAGGTGGGCTGTGATGTGATCGCCCGGTAGCGTCTCAGTGCCGATTGGGCCTCGCTGAGTAGCCCACACTGGCCGAGGCATGCTGCAAAAAGGGCAAGGCTGTAGGAAGTATCCATCAACTGGGCGGCCTCCCTAAGCGGGCCGAGCGCTTCCCTGAACCTTCGCTGCTGGAACAATGCCTCGCCAACAAACCCCACTCCGAGCGGCCGATCAGCGTGGGTGGGGTCGAGCCGAATCGCGGTCTCGGTGTGCGCGATGGAAAGTTCGAACAGCCCAGCACGCAACCTGATGACGCCGCTCAAGTGCCAGGCCAGCGAAGACCCGGGATTCAGCAGGAGTGCCCGGTCGGCAAGATTCAAGGCGATGTCGGGGTCGTCTCCCAAGTAAATCAAGACACTTGCGACGCGAGCCAGGGTCTCTGAATCGTCGCCAGCAGCCCTCAGGGCGCGCTGCGCCAGCTCCAGGCCTTGCCGACGCGCGGCATCGGAATCGCCTGACCAGCCCCGCGTGTAGATCGCGCGGTGACAGCATGCGGCCAGGGCCAGCGCAGGGCCGAAGTTTTCGTCCAGGGCGATGGCTCGATTCACCAGATCGAGAGCTTCGAAAACTCTCTCCTTAGCGAAGGTGCGAAAAGGTGGTAGTGCACGCAGATAGAGATCGTAGCTGCCCAGGCTAGCCGTCGGTTGCCCTGACAGCCGACGCAGTTCAGCGATTTCCAGAGTCGGTTCGATCTTGCCGGCGACGGCCAAAGCCACCTTGTCCTGAAGGTGGAATATGTCCTCCAGAGTGTCCTCAAACCGCTCGGTCCAGATCGGCTGGCTTTCCGCTGCATCGATCAACTGAACGCCGATGCGAATCCGGGTACCGGCTTTTCGAACGCTGCCTTCCAGAATGTATCGCACGCCAAGCTGCTGCGCGGCGTCCCGGGCGCTGACGCTTTTGCCCTTGAAGGAAAGACTCGACCCGCTGGCAATGACGAAGATCGAGCGGCAACGCGATAAAGCCTCGACGATCTCCACCAGCATTCCGTCGACAAAGTATGCCTGATCAGGATCGCCCGACAGGTTAGTGAAGGGCATCACCGCGATGGAGGGCTTGCTGGGCAAGGCCAGCGGCGCCGCCACGGCGGGCGTATGGGTTTCCGTCTGAGCGGACGTCCCGACAAACCTCCGCACGTCGCCCAGGAACGCCTGCCACGCCTTATCCGCCACATCCCCCTGCCAGTGGCTCAGTTCCGCCGTCTGGGTCAGTTCGAACATGATCGGCCGGTCGCAGGGCTCGATCGTGCAGGGCACGAGGGTCTTGTTCCGGTCCGCCAGCGTCGCCTCGGCGCGGACCCAGCGCGACACCACCGAGCGCGGAGACCACAGCACCACCACGGCCTTCGCCCCGCGCAAGGCCGCCTCGGTCACCTCATCATAGGCTTCGCCCGATTTCAGCGTCGCATCCCACCAGACGTCGAAGCCCGCAGCCGCGAACGCCTCGGCGAAGCGGCGGGCGACGGCTTGGTCCTCGCGGTTATAGGAGAGGAAGATGTCGGTCACGCGCCAGACTCCGACCGGTCCCAAAGGTGGTGAAAGTGCTGAAGGTACGTCTCAAGCGTCGGGCTTCTCGCGAACCAGCGTTGCAGCCGCCACTCCATATGATCGGAGCGCAACCCAGGCTCCAGTTCACGGGCCTGCTGGATGTGGGCGAAAGCCTCATCATCGCGACCAAGGACACTGCAGGTTATTGAGAGCTGCACGAAGTAATGGGCGCCTGTCGGACACGCGGTGACAGCTCGCGCCTGTGCATTGCGCGCCTGTTCCCAGAGTCCCGCCCGCACATAAGCAGCGCCAGCCCAGCTTAACGCATGCCATGTCAGGTGCGAGCCCGGCGCCAATCGCACAAGGGCTTCTGTACTCGCGATACATTCCTCCAACCTGCCCAGCAGCGAGTACGCGCTGGCCAGCGTCTGCAACGCCATATCGTTGGCGGGGCTGAGCTGCAACGCGCGCTCTGAATAGTGAAGGGCTTCTTCCGCGAGGTTGCACAACGCCAGCGCATAAGAGGCATATCCGAGGACCTGAGCATTGCCCGCGTCAAGCGCTATGGCCTTGTCCGCGCGTCCCCGAATACGTTGCGGGGTCACCGGATCCAACGGATGAAACAGGTTGTATTCAACGCCCTCTGCGAACGCCAGAACGCTCTGCGCCAAGCCGTAGTTCGGCGCGATGGCGACAGCGCGCCGCGCTTCTTCCAGCATCCGCGCCGCGCTCTCGGGCGATGGATCACGGAGAATGCCGATAGCGCGCATGGTCGCTTCCCATGCGTCGGCGCCGGTGGCCTTGTTCAACGCGCGCTGCATTTCGATGCGATTCAGGTGAGAGCCAAGGTGCGCGGCGACCTCGGAGACCAGTTCTTCTTGGAGCTCGGCCAGCTCCGCCAAGGGTCGGTCAAACTTCGCGGTCCACATCACCGCGCCCGTCGCCGCTTCAAGCAGTTGGGTTGTGACCCGCAGGTTCGCCCCGACCCGGCGGACATTGCCCTCCAACAGATAGCGGACGTCCAGCTGGCGCCCGAATACAGAGAGATCGGTGGTTACGCCCTTGCGCAGATGCGCTGTCGCCATCGAACCCAGCACGCGGACGTTTACCCCCTGTGACAGCGCGGAGATCACATCCTCCACCATGCCCTCGGCGAACACCTCGTCCTCAGCCAGTGCAGAGCGGTTGGTGAACGGCAGTACCGCCAGAGACGGCGCCGATCCGCTTTGGCCGGGCTTGAGCGTTTCCTGCACCGCCGGCGCCGCCGGCTGAGCGGCTGGAGCCTCTACCGCCGGTGCGGCCGCTCGCGCCACGAACCGCCCCACATCGCCGAGAAACGCCTTCCACACCTTGTCCCCGGCATCCCCCTGCCAGTGGCTGAGTTCCGCCGTCTGGGTCAGTTCGAACATTATCGGCCGCTCGCAGGGCTCGATGGTGCAGGGCACCAAGGTCTTGTTGCGATCCGCCAGCGTCGCCTCGGCGCGCACCCAGCGGCTAACGACGGAGCGCGGCGACCAAAGCACCACCACGGCCTTGGCCGTGCGTAGCGCCGTCTCGGTCACCTCATCATAGGCCTCGCCGGATTTCAGCGTCGCATCCCACCAGACGTCGAGGCCCGCACCCGCAAACGCCTCAGCAAAGCGTCTGGCGACGGCCTGATCCTCACGGTTATAGGAA
This sequence comes from Alphaproteobacteria bacterium, assembly GCA_031379795.1. Classification (GTDB taxonomy): domain Bacteria; phylum Pseudomonadota; class Alphaproteobacteria; order Caulobacterales; family Caulobacteraceae; genus Phenylobacterium. The sequence goes on along the minus strand of JANNFM010000236.1, from coordinate 4,583 downwards.
AGGAAGATGTCGGGCATAATCGCGGCGGACCGTAGCGGGGCCATACCCTGCGGAGCAAGGCCGTTTCCCCGTCGCGCTCACTGGCATGTGATGAGGTCGGATCGTTGCATATCTGGATGGCACCATATATGGTTCCATAACTGGAGAATGTGTGACAGGTGAACGAGGGCTTGCCCGCCACGATCCCTTTGGTCTTCTACCGCACCGAGGCGGGTAGTGAGCCGGTTCGGGAATGGCTGAACCTGGCGCGAAAACGAATGAAGGACGTCGAACATGGCTGACAACAAACACGCAGGATCGAGCCTGGATGACCTGCTTCGCGAAGACAGCGTGCTTGAGGCGTTTCAGGCCATCGCCATCAAGGAGGTGATCGCCTGGCAGCTGCAACAGGCGATGATCGAGATGAAGCTCAGCAAGCGCAAACTGGCCATCCTGATGAAGACCAGCCGCACCCAGGTGGACCGGGTGCTCGATCCCACCGATGGCAACGTCACCATCGCGACGCTGCAACGGGCAGCCAGTGTGATCGGGCGCAAGGTGTCGGTGGGGTTGGTTTAGGTTCAACCCCAACGATTTTGCGCGGATTCCTTTACGCGACCTTGGGCGGTGCCGGTTCGGCCGTCAGGCGGATGCCGAGGGCCGCCATGACGCTAAGCACCGTACCGAACTCGGGGTTGCCGTCGACGCTCAGCGCCCGATAGAGGCTTTCTCGGGACAGGCCCGTCGCCTGCGCCACCTTGCCCATGCCGCGTGCTCGCGCAGCCACGCCCAGCGCGTCGGCGATAAAGCCCAGATCGCCGGTTTCCAGTGCATCGGCCACATAGGTCGCCACGGCCGCCTCGTCATCGAGATAGTTTGCCGGATCGAACTTGCGGGTCGTGGTCATGGGGTCTTGCCTTTCCAGAGTTTCGCCAGGGCTTTGGCGGCTTTGATATCCCGTACCTGAGACGACTTGTCCCCGCCGCAGAGCAGAACGATCAGCTTGTCGCCCCGCGTAACGAAATACACCCGATAACCCGGACCATGGTGGACGCGCAGCTCGCTGACCCCTTCGCCGACCGGTTCGACATCACCCGCCAATCCGTGGGCCAGCCGCTGGATGCGGCCGGCGATCCTGGCCTTGGCCTGACTGTCCCTCAGCGCGGCGAGCCAGTTGGTGAACTTCTTATCCTCGACGATTCGAGCATGCCGGATTGTAGCCCATGGGCTACAACAACGCCAGCTGTCTCAGATGACGGCCCGGTTGGCAGCGAACGCGGCGAGGGGCTGGGGGGCGGTCACGGGGATTCTTCCGCAGCCAACGCATCCCGCAATTGCGCAACGCCCGCCGACAACTCCACCCCGATGACCGGGTCCGCAGAGTAGGTTTTGAAATACCCGACGTAATGATCCAGCGAGATTGTAGGGTTGGCCTTCTTGAGGCGCGCAAACTGGTCTCTGGCCTCGTCGACCCGATCAAGACACATCAGAGCCACGACCCGGCACATGCCGTCATGCTCCGACGGCGGATTGATCAGGCCGTCGGCGACCAGCGCGTAGTTGCCACGGCACAGTTCCGAGTATCCTACAAAGACCCGATTCCAGACCGCGCCCCACTCGTCATTCGGAAACGCGCTTTCGATCTGCCGGATCAGCGCGAGGCCCTCTTCCACGCGCCCCGCCCGCGCATAGCCGACGCCTGCGCCGGCGACGCCGAAGGGCCAGGCCAGAAAGATGTCGGGCTGGCGTGCGATGGATCGCTCATAGAGCTCGACCGAACGGTCCGCAGCCCCTGCCGCCCAATAGGCCTGGTTTGCAGCCCAGAGCGCCTCGCCGTTGTCGAACCCGAGCCTGACGGTCTCACCGGCTTCGTAGATCGCCTCGGCGCGTTCAAGATCTACGTCGTCAGACCAGCCGGTCGCCGAACGCCAGGCGAGAAGGCAACCCAGCCAGCCATGCGCCAGGGCATAGTTGGGATCGAACTCCAGCGCCTTGCGAAGGTCGCGCACGCCCTGTTTCAAGGTCTCCAGCCGCCAGTCCCAGGCGACGGACATCCCGCGCCGCGTCAGCTCCCAGGCCTGCAGACTGTCCGGGTGCGCCCGCAGGGCACGCAGGCCCTCGCCGCGCGCGATCACGCCCCCGACGGCGGCGACGACGCCGGTCGCGATCTCGTCCTGGATGGCGAAAATGTCTTCAGCGGGCCGGTCGAACCTCTGCGACCACTTCTGCTGATTGTCGTTGATATCGATAAGCTCGACGGACACCCGCAACTTGTCGCCGCTGCGCCGCACGCTGCCGGTCACCGCGTAGCGGCAGGACAGATCCCGGGCGATCTGCACCGGGTTATCCTGCGGCTCGAGCGTCTGGCGAAGTGACGTGCGAGGCGTGACGCTCAAACCCTTCACCAGGGTCAGCAATGTGGTGACATCGTCGGTGAGGCCCTCGGCCGTCACCTGTTCAACCTCGTCGGTGGCCCGCGCACGGAAGGGCAGCACGACGATCCTCGAATTGTCGGCAAGGGCGCCGGAGGTCTTCTGGCCTGGGCTCGCTTTTTCTTTCCCAACGAACCGGCGCACATCCCCCAGGAACGCGACCCACGCCTTGTCCGCCACATCCCCCTGCCAGTGGCTCAGTTCCGCCGTCTGGGTCAGCTCGAACATGATCGGCCGGTCGCAGGGCTCGATCGTGCAGGGCACGAGGGTCTTGTTCCGGTCCGCCAGCGTGGCCTCGGCCCGCACCCAGCGCGACACGACCGAGCGCGGCGACCAGAGCACCACCACAGCCTTGGCCGTGCGTAGCGCCGTCTCGGTCACCTCATCATAGGCCTCGCCCGACTTCAGCGTCGCATCCCACCAGACGTCGAGGCCCGCACCCGCAAACGCCTCAGCAAAGCGTCTGGCGACGGCCTGGTCCTCGCGGTTATAGGAGAGGAAGATGTCGGGCATCAGGCCGCGCGGGGAGAGATCGACAGGAGGTCTTCACTGACCTCCCGGCGCCGACGCATCAGGTCGAAATCGGCTTGCAGACCGAGGAAGAACCCCTCGGAAAGACCGAAATAGCGCGCCAGCCGCAGGTCGGTGTCGGCGGTCACGCTGCGCTTGCCCAGCACAATTTCATTTATGCGGCGGGGCGGCACGTGCAGCGCGCGCGCCACTTCATTCTGGCTGAGACCCATAGGCTTCAGGAACTCCTCCAGCAGGATTTCGCCCGGCGTCGGATTGGGCAAAAGCTGGTCCTCAGTCGTGATAGTCGACGATTTCGACATGAGCCGGTCCTCCGTCTTGCCAGACAAAACATATCCGCCACTGGTCATTCACCCGGATCGAATACTGCTCTGATCGATCCGCGCGCAACCGCTCCAGCCGATTGCCCGGCGGGACGCGAAGATCATCCAGCACCCGCGCCTGATTGAGCAGACGCAGCTTGCGCAACGCAACGCCCTGGATATCCGAAGGCAGCTTTCGGCTGCGCACGCCGGACCAGATCCGCTCCGTCTCGGGATCGGCGAAGCTTTGGATCACAGCCCATACCGTATAACGTTATGCGACTCAAGATTGAAAGGGGTGAGCGCCGCCTCGGTCACCTCATCGCAAGCCTCGCCCGACTTCAGCGTCGCATCCCACCAGACGTCGAAACCCTCAGCCGCAAACCCCTTGGCAAACAGCTTCGCTCGCGCCTGGTCCTCACGGTTACAGGAGAGAAAGATGTCGGGCACGGCGGGCTCGTTGGGGGAACTTCGGTTGGCCACGGCTACACCAAGGGGGCAGGGGCGTCGATAGGTGTGACCGTATTGACGGCCACATAGCATAATGCTATATTCCAACATATGCGGACAGTGTCGTTCAGCAAATCATCGCTACAGACGCTTCGGCGAATGCCCAACAATGTTGCGGCGACGATCCGGGCCAAGATCGACCAGTATGCCAGGGACCCGGCGTCGCTTTCCAACAACGTTACACGGCTGAAGGGCCGCAGCGGGTGGCGGCTTCGGGTCGGGGATTGGCGGGTGATCTTTGACGACGACGGCGTGGTGCTGGCGATCCTGGCGATTGGTCCGCGGGGCGGCATCTATGAGTAGGAGATTGTGGTGAGCAGACTGAGCACATTTACGACCCCGGGCGGCGAGGAGATGGTGATCCTCAGTCGGGCCGACTTCGACCGCCTGGCGGCGGCGTCCGAGGCCCTGGCCGACGTGGCGGTCTATGACGAGGCCAGGGCGCGGCTGGCGTCGGGCGATGACGAGCTTGTGCCGTCGACGGTGGTTGACGCCATTCTGGGTGGCGAGAACCCGATCCGGGTCTGGCGGCGGCATCGCGGGCTGACCGTCGGCGAGCTGGCGGCGCAGGTCTCGCTCTCGCAGGCCTATTTGTCGCAACTCGAGACGGGAAAGCGTCAGGGGCAGGCCGAAACTCTGAAGCGGATCGCACTGGCGCTGAAGGTGACGGTCGATGACCTGATCTGAGGCAGGGCTCTCGACTCGCAACCCCTGTTCATGCCACCCACATAGGCCAAAGCGCAGGTCCAACGTGCGCCCTCAGAAACGCCCGGAGCCCCCATGACCGACGCCCCCTACACCCCGCCCGCGATCTGGACCTGGAACAAGG
>JANNFM010000499.1:0-4006 GCA_031379795.1 Alphaproteobacteria bacterium | reverse complement strand
CGGATCGTAAGTCTGCGAGCCTTACACATGCCGACGACCGTGGCCCAAGGCTTCGCCGAACTTCTGAGCCGCATCCCGGCCACCGATGCCGTCACAGAGAAGCTCAAGCGGCACCGTGAGAGTATCAAGGCGTGCCTGGGGTCCAAGTTCAGCGTGACCAACTTCGTGGCAGCCGGCTCGTTCGGTCACGGCACCAACATCCCGCAATTCAGTGACGTGGACTACTTCATGGTCCTGGACGAGGACGATTGGCCCAACAATTCCGCGACCGCACTTCGCAACGTCAAAAACGCCCTCGCAAACCGGTTTGCGTTTACGGATGTCCGCGTCAGCAGCCCGGTTGTTCTGGTGCCATTCGGACGGACCTCCACCGAGCGCTTTGAAATCACGCCGGCCTTCTTCGACGAGGGGGACAACGAGCACGAGATTTTCTGGATCCCCGACCGCGAGACTGGTTGGATGCCGTCCGCGCCCCGCGCCCACAACGCCTATGTCACCGAGGTCAATCAACGCCTCAACGGTCGCGTCAAACCGGTCATACGCTTGCTGAAGCTGTGGAACGGTGTCTGCGCCGTGGGCCTCAGGTCGATCTATCTCGAACTGCGGATCGCCACGCGACTGCGAGACGCTGACGGGGTCACCTACTCGGTCGAGGTGGCCAACACTCTTGCCGCGCTGCATGCGTCGGGGATGCGGGCGATGCGCGATCCCCTGGGCGTGACTGGTCTTATCAAGCCTTGCTCCGAGGCTAAGAAGGTACACGCCTTGAGCAAAGTCGAGACGGCGCTGATCCGCGCGGAAAAGGCTTTGGCCGCCGAGGACGCCGGCGATGTCAGACTGGCCTTCAGCTGGTGGAACAAGGTGTTCAATGGTAAATTCCCTGTCTACCGCTGAGTCGGTGCACGCCCGACGGATCGGGGAGCCGACGCATGAACCAGATTCCGCAGCTCCAGAACTCCGACAGGCCGATGGGGCTGCTCCGGGCGCGTTCCCGCATCTACGACGAAGCCACAGCCCTTCTTTTCCTCCAGTTCTGTTTCACCGTGCTCCTGCCGGTGCTCACAGCGGGCGTCGCCCTGCTGGCCCCGTCCATTCGCCCCTACACGGCGGTCGTCGCCCTGGCGGTTTCGGCCCTGGATGTGACCGTTTTGGACCGGATGTATCGCGCCAAGCTGAAGGTCGCCGCCAAGATCGCCGAGGCCTTCGACTGCCAGGTCCTCAACTTGCCCTGGAACGCCTTCGTGGCCGGGAAACACGCCGAGACCGAGACGATCGTCGCGGCGCAGGCCGCCTGGCGCGGCGGCGACAGCAAGCTGACCAATTGGTACCCCGTGGCTGTCGGCGCCGCGCCCCTGCATCTCGCCCGGATCATCTGCCAACGGACCAACCTCTGGTATGACGCCAAGCTGCGTCGGCACTACGGTGCGTGGGTGCTGGTCTTCGCGGCCATGCTGCTGGTGGGGCTGGTGACTGCCGCCTCCTTCACCGGCCTGACCGTCGCCCTGTTGATCTCGACGGTCCTGCCGCCGGCCGCGCCGGTACTGATCTGGTCGCTGCGCGAATACTTCCGCCAGCGCGACACCGCCGAAGCCCAAGAGACCGCCAAGGCGGAGGCGGACACGCTGTGGGCGCAAGCCAAGGCCGGCGACTGCGCCGAACCAGACTGCCTGACCCAGTCGCGGGAGTTCCAGAACGCCATCTACGCGCGGCGGGTCAGCAGTCCGCTAATGCTGCCCGGCGTCTACCGGCTACTTCGCCCGGCCATGGAAAGCGAGATGAACAAGTCGGCCGAGGTCTACTTGGCCGAGATCGGACCCTAGTGGGCATAATCGGCCACAATTCGGGTGCGGCCCAACCGGGCTACATGTGGGCCTACTTAGTGCGGCGGTTTGAGCGGCTGGTCGAGAACTTGGCGATCACCGGCCCGCAACTACAGGATGGGACACGGGCGCAAGCCGGCGTTCGGCGCACCCTCAACCAGCACTACTGGGGCGTTGACTCTGAAACCGCCAATTCCCGGCTGACTGGGTCGTGGGGCAAACAGCTGCGGGTCCGCCCGCCGCGCGACATTGATGTCCTCTTCACTCTGCCGTGGGAGGTCTACCACCGCTTTGAAGCGCGAAGTGGCAACCGGCAATCGCAACTGCTGCAGGAGGTCCGCAACGTCTTGGCGGCCGACTATCCCCAGACCACGCTGCGCGGAGATGGTCAGGTCATCGTGGTGCAATTCACCACCGCGCCGGTCGAGGTCGTCCCCGCCTTCGCCTTTGAGAACGGTCAGTTCTGGATCTGCGACACCAACGGCGGCGGCACCTACCGGCTTAGCGACCCTTCCGCGGAATTGGCTGCGCTCGGGGTGTCGGACATGGCGAACAGCGGTGCCACGCGCCGCCTGGTGCGCATTCTCAAGCAGTGGCAACGCCATTGCGACGTGCCGATCAAGTCGTTCCAGCTGGAACAAGTGGCCATTGAGTTCCTGCGGCAGTGGATCTACAGCCGCGACCTGTTCTGGATCGACTGGATGATTCGGGACTACTTCGCCTATCTCCTGTCCCGCGAGAACGGCTTACTGGTAATGCCAGGGACCTTCACTCAGGTAGCCTTGGGCAACGCCTGGGCGTCGAAAGCCCGCACGGCGCACGCTGCGGCCGACCGCGCATTCTACCTGGAACGGAACAACCTAGATGGTCTAGCGGGCTTGGAATGGCAGTCCATCTTCGGAACTATGATTCCGGTGTACGTCACCCAGCCTTAGACGAAGGGCACCCGAGTCAGCGCCAGGGCCTTGGTCGGCTCGCGGGGGTGGATGAGGATCACGCGCGAGAAGGTGCGCAGTCCCAGATGCGGCTGCGCTCTAGGCAGCGCAAGCCTCGCGCCCCCGGCTGAACGAAAGTCGGCTTTCCGGGTGTGTCTCGATGTCCGCTACTGGCGCAAACCCGACCCCTGCCCACGCACCGTCCCGCAATCCCCTTCCATCCTGCCACCCCCGTCGGGCCCCTCAAGGACGAGCGCTGGCGCGCTCGCCGCGGGGCGGCGCGCCTCTGAGGGCGCGTCCTTGACCGACCCGGCGGGGGCGGCTTTGGGCTGACCGTGGGGTTTGCGGGGTGGTGCGCCTCGCCGGGGCGAGGCGGGGCGGTTGCCGGGTGTGGGGTCACCGGGCGCAGGACCCTTGCGTGGCCGACACCTCCCCCGTCAACGCGGGAGGTTTGTCGGGAGGATTGCGTCGACACGATACGCTTAAGGCGACGCAGTCCCATCCGAAAACGTGGTGCCTGAGGCCTGCCCTCTCCACCCCCCGCTCTTCGGCGGGCGGTCCCCCTCTCCCACCCCTGGCGGGAGAGGAACGGCGGGAGGTGGACGGCTTTTCGGCGGCGGCAGCGCCCCCGGCGTTGCCGACACCTCCCCCGTGAACGGGGGAGGTTGGGCCAGGCACCCTGCGCGCACGAAAAAGGGCCCGCAGAGGGGCCCTCATCCGGGTCAGGCTCGGGCGATCAGGCGCCGAGGCTGGCGGACCCGAAGGCGGCGATCAGGCCAAGGGCCATCAGGAAGGTCGGGGCGAAACGGTCGAGCGCGCGTTCGAAGCGGATGAGGGTCATGGGGCACACCTTGCGGTCTTGGCAGGGAACCCCGGGGGCGCGGGGCGGTCCGTGTGGACAACCTCTATGTAGCCCAATCTGAATACTGCACAGATGACCGATTTCACAGACCCGCTATGTGATTTCGCATAGCTCGCTCTGGTGCAGACCTGACACCTGCCCGGCGGGGGTGGCTGCCAGCGCCGTGGGTGAGGCTTGCCCCCTCCACCAACCGCTCTACAGCCGGCTGGCGCCGGCCTCGGCGTTCGGTCCCCCTCCCGCCGCTTTGCGCTACGGCATTCACACATCTGGCTTGAAGGCGGGCTCGGTGTCTGATTCCTTTGTGTGGGATTGGATACGGAGTGCGGGTGATGGAGATGAGGCTGGGGCGGTTTGGGGACCGCCGCCTGGAAAAAGGGGGGTCTTTCTTC
>JANNFM010000235.1:0-11892 GCA_031379795.1 Alphaproteobacteria bacterium | reverse complement strand
ACCCTGGAGTACGGCCTCAGCGTCGAGGCCTCGCGTATCACCCAGACCGGCGACCAGCAGAAAGAACGCAGCTTTCGCTTCGTGAAGCCACGCGCCACGGCGACCTGGGCTTTGGGTCCTGGGGGCACGCTGCGCGCCAGCCTGGTCCGCGATGTGGCCCAGCTCGATTTTGCCGAGTTCTCCAGCACCGTGGACTTCGTCAACGCCGCCGCGACCCAGGGCAACCCCAATCTCGTGCCCGAGAAGGCCTGGAAGGCGCGCCTGGAGTGGGAGACACGTCTTGCGCCCCGCACGGCGCTTACGCTGGCGGCCTTCGCCGACCGGGTCGATGACGTGCGCGAACTGGTGGAGATCGGTGGTGCCGATGCGTTCGGCAACATTGGCCGGGGCAGCCGGTTTGGCCTGGAGGCACGCGCCGCGACGCCCCTGGCCTTTGTTGGTCTGCCGAACGCCGAACTCCGCTTCAACGGCGTGTGGCAACGCACCCGGGTGACCGATCCGATCACCGGCGAGAAACGCTCATTCTCGATCCCCCTGGAGCGCCAGGGGACGACGTCGGGCAGCCCGACGCTCAATCTGGGCAACAAGGACTGGGCCTATGTGCTCACCTTCCGCCAGAACGTACCGTCATGGCAGATGTCGTGAGGCGCCTCGGTGGTCGACTGGTCGGATCGGAAGGAATACCGGCGGATCGAGGCGATCTCGTATCGTCGTCCCCTGCCCAAGCTGGACCTCTTCATTGAGACCACGGCGATCCGGCCGGTGACGGCGCGTCTGTTCGTGAACAACGTCCTGTCGCCGCGCGAGACCCGCACGCGTGACTTCTTCCTGGGAACCCGCGCCACAGGCGTGACTGACCGGGTCGAGATCCGCAAGGCCCTCGGCGGGCCCGAGGGCCTGCGCACGGTCGGCTTCCAGGTGTCCGGCCGGTTCTAACGCGGAAAAAAGACTGAGCGGGCGACTCTTGTCGGGAGGTTATGCCGTTCAGCTGAACAGTCCGGCAATCAAGGCCATCGGCAAGAACAGGCGTCGGCCCCCTGCGGTCAGCGGCATGAAGTCGTAGGCGGCATAGAAGCCCGCCGCCGCATCATCCTTGGCATCGACGACAAAGGCGTAGGTGGCGACCTCGTTCTGCAGGGCGCGGCGGAAGGCATCGAACAGCAGGTGTTCGCCGAGGCGTCGACCGCGATGGCGCCGGTCAACCGCCATTCGACCAAGCAGGGTCGCCGGCACCGATGGGTAGCGCGGCAGTCGCTTTGTCAAAGGCGGCGGCAGGTCGCCAAGGGCGATGGAGGTCGCCGCCAGGGTGTAGAATCCAAGTGGCGATCCGTCGTTGTCGGTCAGCACAAAGCAGGATGACACCCGTTTGCGGGCGTCCTGACTGGCTTGAGTTCGGAAGTATCGATCCAGCGTCTCGACGCCGCACTCGAATGTCGCTCGATCATGATGGTCGTCCAGAAGAGCGATCCGCACGGAGGGTCCTTGCGCAGCGATTCAGGTTTCGAGCGCCTGGACATAACGTCGGGCCGCCGCCTTCAACCGATCTGAGGGTTCGCGCGGGCTCAACAAGGCGTCGGCAAAGGCGCGGCTCTCATCCAGGGTCAACCGGATCGACTGCATGTCCGCCACCGTACGAACGGCGGCCTCGTGGACGCTGGCGATCACGAAATCCGTCAAGGTTCGTCCCTGGAGTTCGGCGGCGCGCAGGAACAGGCTCTTCTGATCTGCCGACACACGCGCCTCCAGACGCTGGCTGCGCTCCGAAGAAAGCGTCTTTGTCGTCGTGGTCTGGTGAGCCATGGTTCTCGCCCCGGTGGTCACTCAGTTGTACGGCTCACAGCCGGACAGGTCAAGATTTGCGACGATCTTACCGATGACAGGGGCAACCGCCCGCTCCGAGCGGATATCGCCGGTGTGTCCGATGCTCTGGATCTCGAAATTTGGAGCGGGCGAAGAGATTCGAACTCTCGACCCCAACCTTGGCAAGGTTGTGCTCTACCACTGAGCTACGCCCGCGCTCCGTAGGGGAAAAACGACCCCAAATGCGAGAGGCGGCTATATGGCAGAGGCCCTCAGGCTTTGCAAGCCGGGCGATGCCCCGTCACCCTCAGCCGCGCTTGGGGGTCTTCAGTTTGCGCTTGTTGACGTGGCCTTCGGGGTTGGGGGCGTCGACCTCTTCGGGGAACTCGCCCTTGAAGTAGTAGCGTTGCCAGGCCGCCTTGGTGGCCTCGGGGTCCCCTCGGAAGATCTTCTGGTTGAACTCGGACCGGTGCTTTTCCCAGACGTCGTACTGGTGGCGCAGCTCGGGGTCGGCGTCCATCCGGCGGATCACCGGCTGGATGTCGTGCAGCATCTTGTCCTGCACCAGGGTGATGAAACAGAAGGGCTCGCCCTTTTCGAACCGCACCCGACCGGGCCGGGTAAACAGCCAGTTCATCGTGAAGGGAAACGGCAGCCAGTCGGTCTCGACCACGCCAGACAGGGCCTGGATGCCGTCCTTTGGGGAGTTGGGTGGCCCCATGGCCATCATCGACCATCCAGGTGGGGTGCGGAACAGATAGCCCGGATGCATCGTCAGCACGCCCAGGCTGAAATGGCTGGTGGCCAGACGGTGGAAGTCGGGGTTCGGGTAGTCGGGCTTCAGCGTGATGTCGGCCTGCATCGGACCGCCATTCCATTCCGCCGTGAAGGCCACGGGACAGAGGATTTCCCACCCCGACGAGTTGGCCATGTTCAGGGGCAGACAACGATAGGGATGGCGCGAGGTGAAGCTGTCCATCCAGGCGCGTTGGGGGCGGCCGGGCACGATCTCTGGCGGGCGTTCCGTGGTGGGAAAGCACTCGAGTTCCATGCGGGGTTGGGTCATGGGCGCGCTGCCTCCTGTTGCCCCTGATCCATAGAGCGCCAGCCGCAGGTTCGTCCAGTTGGATGGCTCCTGCTGGCGGGGCTTTCATGGCTTGTTCACTGTAAACGCAAAGCTTTTCTACAGCCTGATGCGTCAAGATCGCCGATGTACGCAATCAAACCCCGCGCCCCTGCCGGCGCCCCCAGATGTGACAGGTCCCCCATGAAGCGGCTTCTTGGCTCCATTTCGGTCGTGGCCGCGTTGGCTGTGGCGTCCAGCGCCCCGGCGGCCGTCGTCTTCTATTCGACGTTTGACGGCCTGCAGGCCTATCGCTCCTGGGGCGTGGTGCAGTCCGCCGATGGCTGGACGACAAGCCAGGGTCCCGGCATCGAGCTGCAGAACAATGTCGCCGGCGCCTCGTTTACCGGCGCCCGCGACGACGTATTTGTCGAGCTGGACTCCCACGGCGCGCGCCGGGGCCAGAACAACGCCACCATGTCGCGGACCATCGCCGGGGCAGGCCGCTATCAGCTGGAGTTTCTCTACTCCCCGCGGCCGGGGGTCGCCGCCAACAGCAATGGCATCCTGGTGTCGTTGAACGGAGGGGCGCTGGCGCCGGCGTTCACCCAGCAGGGCGGTCGCAACACGATCTGGTCCCTCAAGACGATCGACTTCGTGGCGCCGACCGCCAATTCGGTTCTGTCGTTTTCGGCGGTGGGGGTCTCCGACACCCTCGGGGGCTATGTCGACAGCATCAAGCTGACGGCCGTACCGGAGCCGGCGACCTGGGCGATGATGATCATGGGGTTTGGCGGGATCGGTGCCGTGCTGCGTCGCCGCAGAGCGCCTGCGGTTGCCTGAACGCGCCAGTAGAGATCCTTCCAAGGCGTTGATCCCCACGCAAAGAAAAGGCCCCGACCGCTATGGCGATCGGGGCATTTTTCTTGGTATTGCCTGAAACCGCAGGCGGCGACCAGCCGACGACGGCTGTGGAGCATCGCGCCCACACCACCAAAGCCGAGGATAAGTTCGGCGGGTTCACTTCACCCGTGCGGGGCCGCTAAGGACAGGACCATGATCTCCCGCGATGGCCTGCTCGACTATCTGGCGACCCTTGGCGTGGCCGCCACAACGCTGGACCATCCCGCCGTCTTCACCGTGGGCGAGGGCGAGGACATCAAGGCTTCGATGCCGGGTGCCCACACCAAGAACCTGTTCCTGAAAGACGCGCGCGACCAGCTGTGGCTGGTCTCGGCCGAGGGCCATGCGGCCATCGACCTGAAACGCCTGCATCTGGTGATCGGATCCGGCCGACTGTCGTTCGGCAAGCCGGAGCTGATGATGCAGACCCTGGGGGTCAGCCCCGGGTCGGTCACCGCCTTCGGATTGGTCAATGACGTCGATCACCGCGTCAGATTTGTGCTGGACCGCACTTTGGCCGAGGCAGAGCTTGTAAATTTCCACCCCCTGACCAACACCGCAACCACGACAGTCAGCGGCGAAGGCTTTAGACAGTTCCTGGAAGCCGTAGGTGTCACACCGCTGATCGTAGACTTTGTCAAAATGGCCGTTGTCGCGTGACGGCTGCATTGAAGCGTGTCGCACTTGTGGTCATGTTGAGCGTTAGAGACCCAGGCGGACGGGAAGAGGAATGTTCGGGCCATGACCCTGATCGGTGAAACCAGCGGCGCGGCCCTCGCGGACCTCATCAAGGATACCACCGACGCCACCTTTATGGCCGATGTGGTCGAGGCGTCAAAGACCACGCCGGTGATCGTGGATTTCTGGGCCACCTGGTGCGGCCCGTGTCGCCAGTTGGGTCCGGCCCTGGAAAAGGCTGTGACCGCCGCCAAGGGCAAGGTGAAGCTGGTCAAGGTCGATATCGACAAGAACCCCGCCTATGCCGGTCAGCTGCGCGTGCAATCGATCCCGGCGGTGTTCGCCTTTGTTGATGGCCGACCGGTAGATACGTTCTCCGGCGCGCTGCCGGACAGCCAGTTAAAAGCCTTCGTCGACCGGGTCGCCAAGCTGGGCGGCGGCGGGGTCTCGCCCGTGGACCAGTTACTGGAGATGGCGCGGGAATCGCTGGAGCTGGGGGACATGGGCGGCGCGGCCCAGGCCTATGCCCAGGCGTTGCAGATGGACCCGGCCAATGTGAAGGCCATCGGCGGCATGGCCAGGCTTTATCAGCAGGCCGGTGATCTCGAGCGGGCGGCGGAGGTGCTGGCGCTGGCACCCCCCGACGCCAAGGATCCCGATATCGACAGTGTCCGCGCGGCCATTGCGCTGGCGGCGGACGCGCCCTCCGAAACCGCGGCATTCGAGCGCCGACTGGAGGCTGACGCGGATGATCATGAAGCGCGGCTGGAACTGGCCAGGGCGCTGGCCGGGGCGGGCCGGATGGAGGCCGCGGTGGATCAGCTGATCGATATCATCCGCCGCGATCGCGCCTGGAACGATGAGGCGGCCCGCAAGCAGTTGCTGGTCGTATTCGAGGCGGCGGGCCAGATGTCCGAGGTCACCAGGCAAGGGCGACGGAAGCTCTCCGCCATCCTGTTCAGTTGAGATCTGCCATGGCCCCTTATCGTCAACTCGCCGACCTGCCGCAGCTGATCCCGGTGTTTCCGCTGGACGGCGCCCTGTTGCTGCCGGGCGGTGAACTGCCGCTGCAGATTTTCGAGCCGCGCTACCTCAACATGATCGACGATGCGATGGCGGGTGACCGCGTGATCGGCATGATCCAGACCCGGACCGGCGGCGACCGCGAACGCCCGCATCTGGCCGAGGTCGGCTGTGTTGGCCGGATCACCAGCTATAATGAGACGTCGGATGGTCGCTACCTGATCACGCTCACCGGCGTTTGCCGTTTCGAGGCCGGCGAGGAACTGGACCTGCGCCTGCCCTACCGTCAGCTGCGTGCGCGCTATAACCGGTTCGGCGTTGACCTGGGCCGCGACGAAAAGGAAGAGGCCACGGCTGCCGCCCGCGCCCGGTTTGCCAAGGCCCTGAAGCGCTATCTCAACTACCGCCAGCTGGACATCGACTGGGAGACCGCCCGGGAGGCTCCGCTGGAGACGCTGGTCAACAGCCTCTGCATGGGTCTGCCGTTCGAGCCGGCGGAAAAACAGGCGTTTCTCGAAGCCCCCGACCTGGCGGGTCGGTTCGACGTGCTGACGACCCTGCTGGAGATCAGCGCCAGCGACCCCGATGACACCCGTCCCCGGTTACAATAGAGGTCAGCCATGAGCACCCCCACGCTGAGCGCTGACGTTGATCCCCGGTTGCTGGAAATCCTGGTCTGCCCGGTCAGCCGGGGCCCGCTGGACTATGATCGTGCCAAGGCCGAGCTGATCAGCCGCAAGGCGCGACTGGCCTATCCGATCCGCGACGGCGTGCCGATCATGCTGCCGGAAGAGGCGCGCGACCTGGGCGAGGGGGAATAACGTTCGAAAACACTCATGATTCCGGGGCTTTGAAAAGTCCAACAAAGCACTATATAAGCACATTCAGAACGAACGCAGAACGGGAGAGCTAGGAATGCCTGTAAGCGCACTCGCCGCCGCTCGCCGGATGTGTGAGCGGAGTGATTGGAGTCTCACAAATCTAGAGCTACAAAAACTACTTTACATCGCCCAAATGGTCTACCTCGGTCAAAACAAAAAGCGCCTGATCAATGATATTTTCCAAGCGTGGGACTATGGGCCGGTATTACATAGCGTATATAGCCAAGTGAAGACTTTTGGTAGCGGGCCTATCAGGAACGTATTTCATAGAGTTGGATCAATTCACGACGCCGAGATCGGCAAGTGGCTCGATGATGCTTATGATCAACTGTCATCTAGGAGTGCTGGCGAGCTCGTGAATATCACACACTGGTCAAAAGGCGCTTGGGCTAGGAACTATGTTCCGGGCGTTCGCGGCATTGAGATTCCGGATAGCCATATTGTCGATGAATACAATGCCCGAAACGCCAAAATCAAAGCCAAGGCCTAAGCTGGCGCCGGCCGCATCGTTCGCGATGATCGAAAGCGATGCCGGGTCAGGTGGCTCCGAAAAAGATCAAGCGCTAGCTTCTTTGGAGCAGCAACTTCAGGGTGAGAAGGATGCACGACTTGAGGAGCGGTTCATCTGGATTGTATTTTCTGTGATCTTGATTGACGTTATCTGGTTCGCTGAAAGCGAGAATGCGGCGTTACCAGTCGTCGTGATGATCCTTGAATTGGTGGCTCTGCTCGTGATTGCCCGACGAATGCAAGTTGATGATTATGTACAACTAGTGAGCCGCGTTTTGGCTGGGATCGGGAACAAAGGCGGCTCCTGATGTCTAATCGCGGGGGCGTCTTCGAAACATGGCTCCTTGTCGGAGCCCTTGTCGGACTGGCAGTTTGCGCGGTTCTTTCCGGCTACCTCTTGCGGGATGACAAGGCAAAGTCTCACTCAGCGAGCCCGCCGAATGTGACTGTAGTCGTCCCCGAGCGGGTTGTGCCTGAAAACCCCGCGACCGATGACGAAGCTCGGCTGTTACCACTTTGAGCCTTAGTCAGAGCGCCTCGCCGCGCAGCAGTCTTGGCAAATCCCCCACCGCGCCGCCGGCTTCCTGCATGAAGAATTTTCGGGCCGGGGCGATGCGGTTGACGGCGGCCATGCCGACGCCACGTGCCAGCCGCAGCAGCGGATTGTCATTGGAGAACAGGCGCACGAACACGTCCGTCCCCGCCGCCAGGGTGACGGTGTCGAAGTTTCGCCAGGCGGCGTAGCGCGCCAGCACGACCTCGGAGCCGATGTCCTCGCCCAGGCGCATCGCGTCGACCACGACCTCGGCCAGGGCGGCGGCACCCTTCAGGCCCAGGTTCAGACCCTGACCAGCGATCGGATGGATGCCGTGGGCGGCGTCGCCCAGCAGGGCCGCGCGCGGGGCCACGAAACGTTCGGCCAGCTGCAGACTGAGCGGATATGTGAAGATCGGGCCTTCGACGGAAAGGTTGCCAAGGAAGTCGCCGAAGCGCCGTGCCAGATGGGCCTGGAACACCTCTGGCCGCGCCGATTTCAGCGCCGCGCCGCGCGCGGTGGTCTCGGTCCAGACCAGGCTGGCGCGATTGTCGGTCAGCGGCAGGATGGCGAAGGGGCCACCCGGCAGGAAATATTCGTGCGCCACGCCACCGTGAGGGCGCGCCATGCGCACCGTCGCCACCACGCCGGTCTGGGGGTAGTCCCAGCCCACGACACCGATACCTGCCTGGGTCCGGATGACCGAACCGCGCCCCTCCGCCCCCACGACCAGTGGCGCCGACAGGGACCGCCCATCTGCAAGGGTGATGACCGCCGCGCGGGCGTCAAAGTCTGCCTTGGCTACCCGCGCGGGTGCCAGAACCTCGATCCCGGCGCGCCTTATGGCGCTGGCCAGGGCGGCGCGGATGTGACGATTTTCCAGCAGGTAACCCAGGGGCTCTCCATCGGAGCGGTCGGCGATCTCGCTGGAATCGAAGCGCAGGAAGAACGGTGCGGGTCCACCGGCTGATGCGCCCGGCGTGCGACCGTCCGTCACCAGGATCTGTTCGATCCGCTGGGCGTGCGGATCCAGCGTCTCGGCCAGACCCAGCGCCCGCCACTGGCGGTAGGCGCAATAGGCGATGGCGGAAGCCCGGCCATCAAAGGTCGGCGCCAACTGATCATCGAACACCACCGGGTCGATCAGGACGGACCGAAGCCCGGCCTGGGCCAGCGACAGCGCCAGGGTCGCCCCGGCGATGCCGGCGCCGGCGATGATGACATCCGGGTCCCCGTTCATGGCGGGGTTAGGCCACGGAAACGGTGCCGGCGTCCAGCCGAACCCTGCGGATCTGGTTGAATGGACGGGAGGGTCCATTTTTGCCTTGTCGAGCCTGCGGCAGCTGCCTATGGTGGACTCCAGGGTCCAAAAATGACCCGGCAGGACTGTCAAAAAACTCATGGCCGCCGCAACCCGACGCCGCATTTTTTCGCTCGCCATCGTGGTCATCGTGCTGGGCGCCGTGGGCGTCGGCGCCGCGCTCTGGTGGAAAGATCGCCAGACCTTCGAGACCACAGACAATGCCTTCGTCGCGGCCGACAAAGTCAGCGTCGTCTCACTGGTGGAAGGTCCCGTCGCCGAGGTGCTGGTGGCCGACAATCAGTCTGTCCAGCGGGGCCAGCTGCTGGTCCGGCTGGACCCCGCCAGCCTGCAGACCCGGCTCGCCCAGGCTGAGGCCAACGCCCGGGCATTGCAGGCGGCGGTCACAGGAATTGCCGACAAGGCCCGCCTGGAACAGGCGATGATCGCCCAGAAGGCCGCCGCGGTTGACGCCGCCAACGCTCAATCCAGTCTCGCCGCCTCTGAAATGACCCGCTACGGCGCCCTGGCTCAATCCGGCTGGGTCTCGCCGCAACGCGCCCAGACGGCCCGCGCCCTGCAGGATCAGGCCAGCGCCAGCGTCAGTCAGGCCCGCGCCATGCTGGAGGCCGAGCGCCGCACCGCCCAGTCGCTGGGTTCTGCGCGCGATCAGAACCTGGCCCAGGCCGCCGCCGCACTGGCCGCCGCGGAACAGATCCGTATCGACCTTGCGCGGACCGAGGTGCGGGCGCCGGTCACCGGCGTCATCGGCGCCCGTTCGGTGCGGGTCGGCCAGTATGTGCGCCCGGGCGGCATGCTGCTTTCCATCGTGCCTCTGGCCGACGCCTATGTGATCGCCAACTTCAAGGAGACCCAGGTCTCGCGCCTGCGGATCGGCCAGACGGTCCAGATCCAGGCCGATGCGTTCGGCAAGGAAGTCATCAAGGGGCGCGTTGAAAGCTTTTCTCCGGCGACCGGAGCCGAGTTCGCCATGATTCCGGTCGAGAATGCCGTCGGCAACTTCACCAAGATCACCCAGCGCCTGCCGGTGCGGATCGCCGTGGATCCAGGCCAGAAACTGGCGGGCGCGCTACGACCGGGACTCTCGTTGAAGATCAAGGTGGATGTCACTCGAAAGACCGGCGTGAGTTTCGCCGAGTCGGCCACGGCGCGTTGACACCATGAGCGACGCGACCCTCCCGGGCGGCGCGGGCGTCGCCGCCGCCGATGTGAACTGGACGCGGGTCTATCTGGGGTTCGCCGGGATGATCATTGGCCAGTTCATGGCCATGATCGACATCCAGATTGTGGCCAGTTCGCTGACCCAGATCCAGTCCGGCATCAGCGCGTCAGCCGATGAGATCGCCTGGGTTCAGACGATCTATCTGCTGGCCGAAGTCGTGGCCATGCCGCTGACCGCCTACCTGACCAAGATGTGGGGGACGCGGCTCTTCTACGTGGTCGCGGTCGTCGGATTCATTATCACCTCCGCGGCGGTCGGTTTCTCGTCTTCAGTGCTCACCATGATCGGGTTCCGGGCCCTTCAGGGCCTGTTCGCCGGCGCCATGATCCCACCGGTGTTCGCCACCGCCATGACGATTTTTCCACCGCAGCAACGGGTGGCCGCGAACGTCTTCGTCGGGCTGATCGTGACACTGTCGGGGACCATAGGCCCGACCCTTGGCGGGCACATCACCGACCTGCTCAACTGGCGCTGGCTGTTCTTCATCAACATACCCATCGGCATGCTGGTGATCTTTCTGGTCGGCCGCTACGCCAATTTCGACAAGGGCGATCCCCGCCTCTCGAAGGGCATCGACTGGCTGGGCCTGGGCCTGATGGCGGTGTTTCTGCTGTCGCTTCAGTACGTGCTGGAGGAGGGCGCGGGAGATCGCTGGTTCGATGACCCGACCATCCTGTGGCTGAGCGTGCTTGCCGGGCTGGCCGGCGCTGCCTTCATCTGGCGTCAGCTAACCTACTGGCAGCCGATCGTGTCGTTGAAACCCTTTGGCGATCCGAATTTCACCCTGGGCGCCGCCATGACCTTCGTCACCGGCATCAGCCTGTTTGGCGGCACGTTCCTGTTGCCGGTCTACCTGGGACGCGTGCGGGGCTATTCCTCCGGCGAGGTCGGCACCACCATGCTGGTCACAGGGCTTTGCATGTTCCTGTCGGCGCCGCTGGTCGGGCGGCTCGTCGGCCGGATTGACGCCCGGATCGCCCTGGTGAGCGGTTTTGCGCTCAGCGGCTGGGCGATGCAGCTGGGTATTCACATCACCGACGATTGGGGGTTCACCGAGTTCTTCCTGCTGCAGGCGGTCCGAGGCTCGAGCATGATGTTCGCCATGGTCGCCGCCCAGCAGCTCAGCGTGGCGACCCTGCCCCTGGGGCTGATGAAAGACGCCTCCGGTCTGCTCAACCTCACGCGCAATGTCGCCGGGGCCCTGGCGCTTGCGACCCTGACCACGATCCTCGGCCACCAGAGCGCTGTCCATTTCATGGACCTGACCAGCGCGACCAGTCTTGCCAACCCCATGAGCGGCGCCATGAAGGAAGGCTTGACGGAGATGATGGCCGCCGGAGGCATGGCAGACCCGGAAGGTGCCGCGCGCAAGGCGATGAGCGGGATGCTTCACCGTCAGGCCGTCGTCCTGAGCTTTGGCGACGCATTCGCCGCTCTGGCGATTTCCAGCTGGGTCGCAGCGTTCCTGGGCCTGTTCGCGCGACCGGGATCGGCCATGGCCCGCACCGATAGTCAGGGAGGACACTGATGCCGCGGGCCGCCGGTCAGATTGACGTCGCCAAGAACGAGGCCATCCTCGATGCGGCGGCAGTCGTCCTGTCGATGCTTGGCGTCTCAGCCTCCATGGCCGAGATCGCCCGCCGTGCGGGCGTCTCCAAACAGACCATCTACAATCACTATGGCTCCAAGGCCGAGCTGGTTCAGGCGCTCTGCGCCCGGCGCGTTGAGGAAATGACTGAGGGCCTGACGATGCCCGACGCCAGCCTGCACCCTGAGGCGGCCCTGGCGATCTACGCCCGGGGATTGCTGCGGGTCGTGACCGAGCAGGACGGCGCGGCGTTTCTGCGCATGGCGATCAGCGCCGTTGACACACTACCCGATGTGGCGCGGGCCTTCTTCGAGGCGGGGCCGCGCACCAGCCGTGCGCAACTGGCCGAGTTTCTGCGCGTCGAAACC
>JANNFM010000465.1:0-11615 GCA_031379795.1 Alphaproteobacteria bacterium | reverse complement strand
CGCAATGACCACGGCCCTGGCGGCGGGGTCGGTGTCGTAGACGAATCCCTCGCGTTCCAGAACGGCCGGGTCGAACGGCAAGCCAGACGCCTCATGCACGTGGGTCCAGTGCCCGGCAATCTCGCGGCGCGCCTCAGGTTTCATGGGCGTGGTCGTACCAGGTCGAAGCCCGCCCATGACCACCCGGACCGGCAGGGCTGCGCCGTAAGCGCGATAGACATCCTCGATGACCGGCGAAAACCCGTAGCACCACGAACACATCGGGTCGGAGAAATAGATCAGATGCGGGCCGTCCATGATGACCTCCTGTTCCAGCGCCAAGCATCGCAGTGATCTGCGTCACCGTCACGTATGGTCTTCACCTGGGCCGCAGCTTGGTCCACCTTTAGCGCATGGCGCACGATCATCACGACCACGATCACCACCACGATCACGAGCAGGAACCGCCCTCTGACATCGCCCTGCGGGTGAAAGCGCTGGAGTCGCTGCTGGTGGAGAAGGGCCTCGTCGATCCCGCCGCGCTCGATGCAATCGTGGATTATTATGAGCACCGCGTGGGTCCGCGCAATGGCGCGCGAGTGGTGGCCAGGGCCTGGACCGACCCCGCCTATCGCCAACGGCTGTTGCAGGACGCCACCGCCGCCATCGCCGAGTTGGATTTCACCGGCCGCCAGGGTGAGCACATGGTGGCCGTCGAGAATGGGCCGGACGTGCACAATGTCGTCGTTTGCACGCTTTGCTCCTGCTACCCGTGGCCGGTGCTGGGCCTGCCGCCGGTCTGGTACAAGTCTGCGCCCTATCGATCTCGGGTGGTGATTGATCCCCGTGGGGTGCTGGCGGAGTTCGGCACGGTGTTGCCCGACGAAACCGAAGTGCGTGTGTGGGATTCCACGGCCGAGGTGCGCTACCTGGTGATTCCGGAGCGGCCACCGGGAACCGAGGGCATGACCGAGAGCGAACTCGCCGAGCAGGTGACCCGGGACGGCATGATCGGCACGGCCCGGCTATGAACGGCGTCCACGACATGGGAGGCATGCATGGCCTTGGGCCCGTTACGCCGGACAGCCGCGATGAGCCGTTTCACGACAGGTGGGAAGGTCGGGTTCACGCCCTGACCCTGGCCTCGCCCTCGAGGGGCAACATAGATGCTGGGCGGCATCAACGGGAGCTGATCCCGGGCACCGACTATCTGCGCATGACCTACTACGAGAAATGGTTCGACGGCCTTCTCGCCATGCTGCTCAAGGGAGATTTCATAAGCTCTGCCGAGGCGCGTTCCGGGACAGCCGATCCAGCCGCCCCCAAAGCCACGCCTCACCTGCTGGCCGCCGCCGTTCCCACCGTCCAGAAGCGGCCGTACTCCTACGAGCGCGACGTTTCAGCGGTCCCCCAGTTTGCGGTCGGCGATCGGGTCCGGGCGCTCAATCTCAATCCGACGGGGCACACGCGCCTGCCACGCTATGTGCGGGGCCGTTCCGGCGTCATTGAGCGCCAGCATGGCGCGCACGTGCTGCCGGATAGCAACGCTCACGGCCTGGGTGAGGCTCCATCGTTTCTTTATTCGGTGAGATTTGAGGCGCGCGAGCTCTGGGGCTCTGACGCCAGCGCCGTCGACAGCGTGCGACTTGATCTGTGGGAGACCTATCTTGAGCGCGCCTGATGTCCTGTCGCTGCCCCGGCTCCCGCGCGATGCCGACGGACCCATCTTCGCCGAACCCTGGCAGGCCCAGGCCTTCGCCCTGACGCTGAAATTGCATGAGGGTGGGGCGTTCAGCTGGCCGGAATGGGCCGCAGCGTTGTCCGCCGAACTGGCCAAGGACCACCACGACGACGGCTCGCGCTATTACGAGCACTGGGTCGCGGCGTTGGAGGCACTGGTCACGGCACGATCACTGGCCGCGCCGTCAGACCTCACCGCGCGAAAACTGGATTGGGCCGAGGCTTACCGACGGACCCCGCACGGGGCGCCGGTGGAACTGTGACGGTTCAGCCGGTCCGGCGCATCTGCGATTTCATTTCGCGCTTGTTGCGGGCTTCGGTCTTGGCCTGAGCCTTGCGGGCCTTGCGGTCTTCACGCTTCAGCTGGTTCATCAGCTCTTCGTCGTTTTCGATCGCCAGTCGAGCTTCCAGTTCAGCCTTTTCCTTGGCCAGACGGACAGCTTCCTTGTCAGCGGCCCGCTTGGCGCGGACTTCCTCGAGTTCGCGGGCCCTGCGCGCTTCGCGGGTCTCGAGAACCTCGGCGACAACCGTGGGCTTGGGTTTGAACTTCTCAAGCAGGGCTTTGCGGGCTTCGGCCTGGGCAGCCAGTCGTTCGGAGAAGCCGGGGAGGACTTTATTTTCGCGCATCTATCTCTTGTTCTTTTGGGGTGTGCCGATGTCCCGGGGAACACCCGGAACACCGAAGTCGTTGCATCAACTCAGCCGACGATGTCGGCGTCAGTGAAAAACTGGACCATTTCCAGCTTTGCGTTCTCAAGACTGTCCGATCCGTGGACCGAGTTCTCGCCGACGCTTTCGGCAAACAGCTTGCGGATCGTGCCATCGGCAGCCTGGGCCGGGTTGGTGGCACCCATCACTTCGCGGTAGCGCGCGACGGCCTTCTCGCCTTCCAGCACCTGCACGACGACCGGGGCCGACATCATGAATTCCACCAGCTCACCAAAGAACGGCCGCTCCTTGTGGACCTCATAGAATTTTTCGGCCTGGGCCTTGCTCATGTGGATGCGGCGCTGGGCGACGATGCGCAGGCCGGCGTCCTCGATCACAGCATTGACCTTGCCGGTCAGATTGCGCCGTGTGGCGTCCGGCTTGATGATCGAGAAGGTACGTTCCGTCATGGGCTCCTGGGGGGCTTAAGCGTGGGGATGGCCGCGAAGCGTCTTCGCGAGGTGGCGGCGTCTATATCGCCAACACGGTGTCCGAGGCAAGTCGCCCACGCCCAATGACGTCGGCGCATTCGTCTGCTAAGGGGCCCCGCCGAACGGAAACCCCATGCTGCAAATCAATGAACTCGTCCTCGACGCCTGGGGGCGCCGCTTCTTCGACCAGGCCTCGGTAACCTTTCCCCGGGACGCCAAGGTTGGGCTCGTGGGACGCAACGGCGTGGGCAAGTCCACGTTGTTCAAGGTGATTCTGGGACAGATGACGCCAGGCTCCGGCGAAATCCTGATGCCCAAACAGGCCCGGATCGGGTCGGTCGATCAGGAACACCCCGCCACGCCGGTCAGCCTGCTGGATACCGTCCTGGAGGCCGACGTTGAACGCGCCGACCTGCTGGCGCGCCTGGAAACCGCCCCTCCAGAGGACCTGGGCGACATCTATGATCGCCTGATCGATATCGATGCGGATCGTGCGCCGTCGCGGGCCTCGGAAATCCTGGCAGGTCTGGGGTTTACCCAGGCCGATCTGGCCAGACCGATGTCGGAATTCTCGGGTGGCTGGCGGATGCGCGTGGCGCTGGCCGCCAGCCTGTTCGCGGCCCCTGACCTGCTGTTACTGGACGAACCGACCAACTATCTGGATCTGGAAGGGGCGCTGTGGCTTGAGGCGCGGCTGAAAAAGTATCCGCACTCGGCCATCGTCATCAGCCACGACCGGGAACTGCTGAACAATTCGGTGGATCACATCCTGCACCTCAAGGATGGCAAGCTGGATCTCTATCCCGGCGGCTACAACAACTTCGAACACCAACTCTCTGAAAAGATGCGTCTTCAGGAGGCTTCACGTGCCAAGGTCGAGGCGCGTCGCGAGCATCTGCAGTCCTT
This sequence comes from Alphaproteobacteria bacterium, assembly GCA_031379795.1. Taxonomy (GTDB): domain Bacteria; phylum Pseudomonadota; class Alphaproteobacteria; order Caulobacterales; family Caulobacteraceae; genus Phenylobacterium. The sequence goes on along the minus strand of JANNFM010000465.1, from coordinate 7,851 downwards.
CGTCGACCGGTTCCGCGCCAAGGCGTCCAAGGCCACCCAGGCCCAGTCGCGTTTGAAGATGATTGCCAAATTGCCGCCGGTCTCGGCTGTCATCGAAGAACGCGTCACGCCGTTTGTGATCCCCTCACCGGAACGCCCCCTGCCCCCGCCGCTGATCCGGCTGGAGGGCGCGACGGTCGGCTATGGCGGCCCGCCGATCCTGCGTCGCCTGGACCTGCGCCTCGATATTGACGACCGGATCGGCCTGCTGGGCGTCAACGGTGCGGGAAAGTCAACTTTTGCCAAGCTTGTCGCGGGCGCTCTGACGGTCGAATCCGGCAAGCTGCATCGCAGCTCCCGCCTGCGGGTCGGCTGGTTCCACCAGCACCAGATCGAGGCGATGGACCCGACGGATACGCCGCTGGAAATCATTCGCCGCGCCCTGCCCCAAGAAAGCGAAGCCAAACGTCGCGCCCGGCTGGCCCAGTTCGGCCTCACCCACGACAAGGTCGAAACCACGGTGGCCAACCTGTCGGGCGGCGAGCGGGCCAGGCTGTTGCTCAACCTGGTCGCCATGGAGGCGCCCCACCTGCTGATCCTGGATGAGCCGACCAACCACCTGGACATCGACAGTCGCCGCGCCCTGCTGGACGCGCTCAACGACTACGAAGGCGCGGTGATCCTGATCACTCACGATCGGTCATTGATGGAACTGGTCGCCGACCGGCTCTGGCTGGCGGCGGACGGCGGCATCGAGCCGTTCGATGGTGACATGGCCGACTACGCGACCTTTGTGCTGGACCGCGCGAAGCAGGCAGGACGCAGCCCTACCCAGATCAAGGCTGCGCCGGAACCTGTCGCTCCGCCCCCGCCGCCGCCGAAGGCCAAGGTCCCGACCGGGTCCGCTCGCCGCCGCGCCGAGACTGCCGAGACGGCGATGGCGAAGGCGTCCGAGGCCTTGTCGAAGATCGACCGCATCCTCACCGACCCAGGCACCTTTGCCAAGGATCCGGCCAAGGCAGCGGACCTGGGCCGACAGCGAGACGCGGCCCAGATCGCCCTGGATGCTGCCGAACGCGAGTGGATCGCTGCCCAGGAAGCCTACGAGACGCTCAAGGGATGAGTCAGGTTATGTGCTTGGGGCTGATCGGATCCGACGCCGGAAAGGTCTCTTCAATGGCCTCGTCCAGCAAGGCTTCCTGGCGGCTCTCGGCACCTTCCTCACGCTTGGCCATGTGATCGAATTTCTCGCCTTCCGGCGTTGGCCGGATCGGGCGTGTGTCTGTCGTCACGGTCGGCGCATCACCCTCTGAAGAAGGTGTGTTCGCGTCGACTTTGGGTTTGGACATGGCGTGCTCCTCGGTGTGGTGAGGTGCAGAACTCGCAAATGTCGCAACAGTTGCCGAACCCCCGACCGCGTCTTCGGAAACCAACGGTCAAAAACACGGCCAAGGGGGCTTTTCACTACTAGAGGGTGCACTGGCGACTGGAACGGCAGGGGTCCATGAAATACTCTCAAACACAATTCTACCCTCGGAGGCATTCTTCTGCATCCGAATCTCGGCGCGCTCCGTATCTTGAGGTGTCCGCGCATCTCCCACGACACACGGACACAACGCGGTGGCGGTCCTGTTCCCCGACAACCGTCGCCGTACGCCCCGGTTCCCGCATCCCGTCGCGGGGCCGGGGCGACCCTTATCCCGACATTTCCAGAGCCCACGGATATCGCTACTGACTATGGCGATGAGCCGACCTCTCGCCGTCTTCGCGTATGATTTCGACGGCACACTTGCGCCGGGAAACATGCAGGAACACGCGTTCATTCCCGATGAGCTGGGCATGGACCATGCGGACTTCTGGCGTGAGACCCAGGCCCTGGCCAAGGCGCAGCGCGGCGACGCGATCCTGGCCTACATGCACCTCATGCTTCAGAAGGCCCGCGAAAAGGGGCTGGAATTGAGCCTTCAAAGCTGGCGCGACCGGGGTGCACAGCTGCGCCTCTTTCCTGGCGTCGAAGACTGGTTTGCGCGGCAGAACGCCCGGGCCGACGCCCTCGGTCTGGACCTGCGCCACTTCATCATCTCGTCCGGAAACCGCGAACTGATCGAGGGCTCGCCCATCGCCCGCTGGTTCGAGCGGATTTACGCTTCTGCCTTCATGTTTGATGCCGACGAAGACGCCATCGGGATCGCCCTGGCCATCAACTACACCGGCAAGACCCAGTTCCTGTTCCGCATCAACAAATGGACCCTGGAGGAGTGGGATTCAGACGCCGTCAACCGCGTCCAGGCCGATCGGGACCGACCGGTCCCGTTTGAGCGCATCGCTTTTTTCGGCGACGGACTGACCGACATACCCGTCATGCGAGTGGTCACGGATCTCGGCGGCCACGCCGTGGCGATCTATGATCCGGAGGTCGAGATCACCCAGGCGGCGGCACATCGCCTGCTGGCCGACGGCCGGGCGCGCCTCTCAGGCGCCGGGGACTATCGTGAAGGCTCGACCCTCGACACGCTTGCCGCGGACATCCTCGCGGAGATGGGCCGTGGGGTGCAGTCAGAGCTATTCCACCCCGATCCGAGCCGGGACTGAAAACATGGCGACGGTCACACGCGCAGTGCTGGACCTGTTCCGCGATCGCGGTCTCTATCATCGCTTTAACGGCGGCGCCGGTCTTTTCCCCGCCGGCCCTGACCGCTGACCAGATCCTGGCCACCGCCTAGCGCTCGTCGAACAGCCTTCGCAGGACAGCCGGGGTCAAGCCCGGCAGGTCTTCGGAGATGAGCCCGGGGCCGTGCAGCTCTGCCGCCTCTGCATGGATCCAGACCGCGGCGCAGACGGCCTCGAAACTCTCCATACCCTGCGAGATCAAGCCGCCGATATAGCCGGCCAGCACATCGCCCGACCCCGCCGTCGCCAGCCAGGGCGAGCCGTTGGTGTTGATCGCCACACGCCCGTCCGGCGCCGCGATCACGGTATCCGCACCTTTCAGCAGCACCACTGCACCCGCCTTGCGGGCGGCGCGCCGCGCCGCCGTGATCCGCTCCGGCGCCGCTTTCAGGAGACCCGGAAACAGACGCTCGAATTCGCCGGCGTGCGGCGTGAGCACATCGTCGCGATCCAGAACCGAGAACAGCGTCTCGGGCTCATCGCGAAACACCGTGATGGCGTCAGCATCGATCACCAGCGCAGCGCCGGTTCGTGCCAACGCCAGCACATTCATTCGCGTCATCTCTGTCACGCCTGCCGCCGGACCGATGACGGCTGCGTCTGCTGTATGGGCGGCGCGTTCCAGCTCAATGTCGGTATCAAACGGTCTCAACATCACGGCTTCCAGATGCGCGGCGTTGGCCACCAGCGCGTCCTGACCCGCATAGAGGGTCACCAGCCCGCTGCCGATCCGCAAACCCGCACGCGCCGCCAGCCGGGCCGCCCCACTGCTCCAGGCGTTCCCGCTGATCACGATCAGTCGCCCGCGGGCATGCTTGTGCGAATCTGCGCCCGGCCAGGGGAACTGCGAGAGCCACATATCGGGGCCATTTTCGACGATCTTCGAGGATGTCGAGACCAGGCCGATGTCCGCAACCACGACCTCGCCGCAATGACCGCGTCCCGGCTCAAGCACATGCCCGTGCTTGCGAGCATGAAAAGTGACGGTCAATCCGGCATAGATCGCTGGTCCAAGCGGCTGGCCCGTGTCACCTGGAACCCCGCTCGGGATATCCACAGCGATGACTTGGGTCGGGTTAGCCGCGAGTTGACTGGCAAGCTTCGCCGCCAGGCCATCCAATGGCCGCGAGAGGCCCGCGCCAAACATGGCGTCGACGACCAGGCTGTTCGGCGCAATGTCACCACAGGGCGCAACGCCGCCATCCCACAAAGCGGCGGCCGCACGGGCGTCGTCGGTTGCTGGCACGCCCAGAGCCATCACCGAAACCGGCCACCCTTGCGCCTTCAGGACACGGGCAATGACATAGCCATCGCCGCCGTTGTTGCCCGGACCGCACAGCACAGTGATCGGGCGTGGATCAAGGCGGCGGCCAATCGCCTCGGCCACGGCGGCGCCAGCGCGCTCCATCAACTCAATCCCGGGCGTGCCGGCCGCAATGGTCGCCTGATCGGCAGCCGCCATTTCCGCAACCGTCAGGATGGGATGCAGGCTCAAAGGACTCCTGTCGACGCCTCAGACCCCTTGGTGATCAGTGTCAGGGTCTCGCCGTCTGTTTCGAGGATGGTGATCGAGGTGTGATCGGGCCGAAATGCCATAACGCGGTCGTCGCCCAATAGTTTCGAGACCGCGCCGTTGATCGCGACATAGTGCGAGAAGACGGCCGTGTTTCCCCTGCGAACCAGCGAAGCGACGATCTCAGAGCGCCATTGCTCATAGTCGAGATCGCCCTCGATCGCCGCCCAGGTGCCCTGAAACGCCTTCTGTAACCAACCGGGCCGCGCCTCGGCTTTCAGAGCCTTGGGGGTCGGAATTTCCCCCACCGCCTTGTCGATCTCGAGCGTGACGCCCAGCGCCTCGGCTGTTGGATCGGCCGTTTCGCGACAACGCCGCAGGGGCGAACTGACCGCATGTGTCGGACGCTCCGCTGGCGGCAGGCTCAGCAGCCAGTCACGGGCCGCCACGGCCTGCGCCCGGCCCGTATCGTCCAGGCCCGGATCCTCATCATGTCCGCCCCACGTGGCCGACGGCTTGCCATGTCGGATAAGATAGAGACGCGCCATGGTGCTAAGCCGCCGTGAAGAGGTTGATGTCGCCGACCTGCGTCACGGTTCCGGGACGCCCCACCTGCTCGGTCGCCTCCATGGCGGCCAAAGTCTCGGGATCACGCGGGGTGTTGGCCACAAAACGGCGGCCTTCAAAATCACGCCCGATGACAATCCCCATGAAGGGTCCTTCCCGCTTATGGACCACGGTATAGGTTTCCACCGTGGCAGGTCCTTGCGGCATCTCAATGACATCCGGATGCGGCAGCGCGTCGATTTCGCGCTGAAGCACCGCCGGATCCTCGCGTTCAAAGGGCTTGTTCGGCCTGATGGTCGAGTAGATTCCGGTCGACTGCTTGGTCAGGTACCAGCCGTTGCCGGTCACCAGACCGTAGGCGCCCGGCCTCTGACGCAGGCGCTGCGACATCGCGGCGATGGAGTGCATGACATAGTTGTTCCCGGGCCCACCGGCGTAGGGCAGCCCTCCCGTGACCGTAAAGCCCCTGGGGTCATCCAGCGACAGGCCCAGTTCCTCGGCGCCGATTTCGACGGCAACGGGGAAGCACGAGTAGAGATCGAACAGATCAATCCGATCGACCCCTATGCCAGCCATCTCGAACGCCTTCCGGCCAGTCAGCCGCATGGCGGGGCAGGAGTGATAGTTTTGCCGGTCCAGCGGGTGCCATAGATCCGTCGCGTCGGCGCAACCGTGCAGATAGACCCATTGGCTTTCCGGCACGCCCAGTTCACGAGCCTTGTCCACGCTGGCGATCAGCACCCCGGCCGACTGGTCGACCTCCATGATCGCGTTCAGCATCTTTGGATAAGGGAAGCCGATCATCCGGTTCTTCTCGGAGACCGTCACCAACTCTTCTGGCGTGCGCTTTACCTGGAACCAGGCGTCCGGGTTTCCGGCCGCCACCTCGCTGAACGCCGAATAGAGCCGGCCCATCTGCATCTGGTGATCTGAGAGCGAGCGCCCGTCCCGCGCCCTCAGCGCGTTTTCAAACAGGGGGTAGATATTGATCGGACGATTCAGCGCGTGGCGTTCTTCATAGGCCGTCGTCGGCGCGCGATCATTGCCGGTCCGCAGCGGCGGAGGCAGCGTCTCGTCTTCCTCTGCGGCCCAATCGTCAAAGGGCAGGCCTGCCGCCCGGCGCTTCATCGCAGATCCCCAGAATTCACACCCGACGGCCAGCGCCAGATCGGTCTCGCCGCGGGCGATGCGTTCGGCCAGCATGTTCATCAGGTACTGCGGCGTGTTTCCCCCGGTCGCCGAATAGACGCTGTAGCGGGGCGACGCGCCCAGGCGGCCAGCCAGGGCGGCTGGCGGATTGGTCGAATGCGGAAACAGCTTGAGGCGCACGCCGGGCGAATCGATCGCGAACGCGGCCACGGCCAGAGTATCCAGGCCCCGCAGCCCTGCGGCGCCGATTCCCGCGTCAGCCGCTGCGCGTTCCGCTGCAATCTTCAGCAATGCGGTTGGTGACGGAGACGTTGCCGGATCGCCACGATAGGTGAATTGGCCTGCTCCGATCAAAACCGGCGTGCGATCCGTCATCATCTATGCGCCTCCAGCGCGTGTTGCCTGCTGTACGGTGGCCCAAAATCCCGCAACATCGCGAGATTCCGGCCTGACTATTTTTTGTGCCCGTGGCGCCCTAAAAGTAAGCGTCGATGCAGTTTCGCAAGGCGACCCGACGGCAGGCAACCAAAGCCTGCTTGTCGAGACCGCCCGTCGCGTGCTGGGTCACGCCAACCGTTGGGACGCATCATGTCCCGAGATTCAAGTCGGGTGCATGAAAAAGATCGAAGCCATCATCAAACCCTTCAAGCTCGACGAGGTGAAGGAAGCCCTTCAGGAGTTGGGCGTCCAGGGCCTGACCGTGATCGAGGCCAAGGGCTATGGCCGCCAGAAGGGCCAGACCGAACTCTATCGCGGCGCCGAGTACGTCGTGGACTTTCTGCCCAAGATCAAGATCGAGGTCGTGGTCGCCGACGACCAACTGGAGCGCGTGCTGGAAGCCATCGCCGGCGCCGCACGCACCGGCCGGATCGGGGACGGAAAAATCTTCGTCTCGGAAGTGCTGGATGTGATGCGCATCCGCACCGGCGAGACCGGCGCTATCGCAATCTGACTCCGTTACAGACACACCTAAGAAGGGGATATTTGACATGGCCACCGCCAAAGACATCCACGACATGATCAAGGAAAAGGACGTCAAATATGTCGACGTCCGCTTCACCGACATTCGCGGCAAGATGCAGCACGTGACCTTCGACATCGACCTGGTCGACGACGACTTCCTGAACGACGGCACCATGTTCGACGGCTCGTCCATCGCCGGCTGGAAGGCCATCAACGAGAGCGACATGAAGCTGCGTCCCGACCTGGACTCGGCGATCATCGACCCCTTCTACCAGCAGACCACGCTGGCGCTGTTCTGCGACGTGGTGAACCCCGACACCGGCACGCCCTATGATCGCGACCCGCGCTCGATCGCCAAGGCGGCGCTGAATTTCGTCAAGGCTTCGGGCATCGGCGACACCGTGTTCTTCGGCCCGGAAGCCGAGTTCTTCATCTTCGATGACGTGAAGTGGTCCACCGACCCGCACAACACCGGCTATTCCTATGACGCCAGCGAACTGCCGGTGAACACGGGCAAGTCCTATCCCGAAGGCAATATGGGCCACCGGCCCGGCCCCAAGGGCGGCTATTTCCCGGTCAATCCGGTCGACAGCGCCCAGGACCTGCGCGGCGAGATGCTGGCGGTGATGGGCGAGCTGGGCATGAAGCCCGAAAAGCACCACCACGAGGTGGCGCCGGCCCAGCACGAACTGGGCCTGAAGTTCGACACCATGATCGTCATGGCCGACCGCCTGCAGCTCTACAAATACGTGATCCACAACGTCGCGGCCGCCTACGGCAAGACCGCCACCTTCATGGCCAAGCCAATGTTCGCCGACAACGGCTCGGGCATGCACGTGCACCAGTCGATCTGGGGCGCCGGCAAGCCGCTGTTCGCCGGCGACAAATATGCCGGCCTCAGCCAGATGTGCCTCTGGTACATCGGCGGCATCATCAAGCACGCCAAGGCGATCAACGCCTTCTCCAACTCGACCACCAACAGCTACAAGCGCCTGGTGCCCGGCTATGAA
>JANNFM010000433.1:0-11181 GCA_031379795.1 Alphaproteobacteria bacterium | reverse complement strand
CTTCGGCTGTCTCGAGACCGGTCGGCTTGTCGCCGGTGCGATCCACCGGCATGGGCGAGATCATCTGGACGCCCGGGCCCATCTTCACCTGGGGCGCGGTCTTGCCGTCCCGCATCGACATGCTGTGGCCGTGCGACATGTCCATCCCGGCCATATCGCCCATGTCCATGCCCATATCGCGCATCGTCAGCAGTGGTCGCTCGCGCAGCGGCGGCGCCTGGGCGGTCATGCCGGGACGCGGGGCCAGGGTGGCGCGGACCAAGCCCGAGCGATCCGCGGCCTCGGCCACCAGGGCGTAGGCGCGGTCCTCCGTGGGCTGGACGATGACGTCATAGGTCTCGGCGTTGGCGATCTGCAGTTCGTCCACCTCAACCGGCTGGACGTCCTGACCGTCGGCCTGGACGACGGTCATGCGCAGACCCGGGATTCTCAGGTTGAAGAGCGTCATGGCCGCAGCATTGATAACCCTCAGGCGGACGCGCTCGCCCGGCCGGAAAAGCGCGGTCCAGTTGTCGGCCAGGCCGTGCCCATTGATCAGATAGCTGTAGGTCGAACTGGTCACGTCGAGGATGTCGGTGGGATCCATGCGCATGGCCCCCCACTCGACCCGGTCCTTGAGCGGCTGATCCTTGCCTGCGAGCAGTCCGTCGACAGTCTGCTTTCCACGATTGAAGTAGCCGGCCTGCTGCTTCAGCTTTTTCATCATATGGTGGGGATGCAGGAAGCTGTAGTCCGACAGCACCACCACATGCTCGCGGTCATAGGGCGCGCGCTCGCCGCCCGCCGGATCGATCACCAGCGGCGCATAGTGGCCCAGCAGTTCCTGAAGGCCCGAGTGGCTGTGATACCAGTAGGTGCCGGCGTGCACGATCGGGAACTCATAGACAAAGGTCTTGCCGGGCTTGATCCCCGGAAAGCTGACGCCGGGCACGCCATCCATCTGGAAAGGCACCAGCAGGCCGTGCCAGTGGATCGAGGTGTCCTCGTCGGTGAGGTTGTTGGTGACCGCAATGCGGACCTTCTGGCCTTCGCGCAGGCGGATCAGGGGGCCGGGGACCGTGCCGTTGATCCCGATCGCGTGGGCGGCCCGTCCGTTGATTTTCAGCGGCGCGTGGCCGATCGACAGCGCGATGTCCTCGCCCGTCAGCGCCGGCGGACGGACAAGGCCGGCGGTCTGGCTGCGGGCCCAGGCCGGAATCAGGGTCGACGCCGCCGCCGCACCCAGAAACAATCGTCGGTCAAAATCCAATTCGGTATCGCCTTGTGAGAGGGTCTTGGGGTCTAAGGCCGTGGTGTCGATGGCGTTTGTGTGGTCCTGGGCCCGGGAGTGTTGATATGGTGCGTCTGTCGACCCAAATCCATAAGTGGCTGGCTCTGATTGTGGGCCTGCAGGTGTTGGGCTGGGTGCTGGGTGGGCTGGTGATGACCGCCATTCCCATCGAACGCGTCCGAAGCGAGCATCACATCGCGAAGTTCCAGCCAGACGCCCTGCCGGCGGAGGGGCTGATCAGCTACGCCGATGCGGCGAGCGGGATGGGGCTGCAGCCGGTCGAGGCGGCCCTGAAGTCGACACTGCGGGGCCCATTGTGGGTGCTCAAGGACGCCGCCGGCGGCAGTCATGTCGTTGATGCGGTGACCGGGCGACACGTCCCGCCACTGGCGAGGTCCGAGGCGCGATTGCTGGCCGGGGCGCAGTATCAGGGCGGGGGACAACCTGCGGTCCCGCGTTGGTTCGCCGTGGCGCCGCAGGAGGCCGGCAAGTCCGGTCCGCTGTGGCGGGTGGACTTCGACGATGCTGAAAAGACCAGTTTCTATCTGTCGCCCGACACGGGCGAGGTAGTGAGCCGCCGATCCAATGTCTGGCGGATTTACGACGTGTTCTGGCGGATCCACATCCTGGATTTCAAGACCGGCGACAATTTCAACAATCCCCTGATCATTGCCGCAGCGGCGCTGACCCTGCCGGTGGTGATTACCGGGCTGATCCTGTTGTGGATCCGGCTGGGACGGGACCTGTCGGCGGCCCGGGCCCGGGCCCGGGCCCGGTTCCGGGCGCGCCGGGCCGCCAAGGCCGGCTAGTGCTTGTGCTCGGTGTCGGGCACCGACGGTGCTGGCGTATCCGGCTTTGAGGATGGCTTTTCGCCTTTCATCCCCTTCATGTCGTGCCCCTTGCCGCTTTCCATCTTGCCGTCCTTGTCCTTGCAGCAGGCGCAACCGTCTGCGCCACAGGCCATGGCGGCGGTTCCGGCCAGGCTGAGCGCCAGGGCGAGAGCCAATGATGTCACGATCCGGGTCATGGCGATGTCTTTCGTTGGGGTGAGAGAAACCCTCTCGATGCGGCCATACTGAACTCACCGGGAGTTCTGCGCCAGGAGATCGATCAATTCGGCCGCTTTTTTCCGCTGTTCGTCGCGATCGCCGCTGATGATTGCGCTTTCGACGCAGTGGCTCAGATGGTCGCGCAGCATCTCGGTCTCGACCTTGGCCAGGGCGGCGCGGGCCGCCTTGATCTGGGTGAGGACGTCGATGCAGTAGCGGCTCTCTTCGATCATCCGTGTGACTCCGCGCACCTGGCCCTCGATCCGGTTCAGGCGGTTCAGCAGTCGCGGCTTGTTCTCGCGTTCCATCTTGTCCTCAGGCCGGGAACTCAATCCAGAAACTGGAGTTACCATACACCCCCTGGGGGTATATGAATGTGGCCGCAGCGGCAACCGCGCGGGTCGTTAACTTCCAGGAGCCGAAAATGGTTGAACCCCTTGTTCCCGGACACGACCCCGTCGACATCGCGACGGCGCAGAAGGTGCGGGACCCGGTTTGCGGCATGACCGTCGACCCCCTGACGTCGCCGCACCACGCCGAGCATGCGGGCGAGGTCTTCCACTTCTGTTCGGCGGGGTGCCGGACGAAATTCGTGGCCGAGCCGTTGCGGTTCCTCAAGGGCGAACCAACGCCGGTCAAGGCCGCGGCAGGCGCGATCTATACCTGCCCGATGCACCCGGAGATCCGCCAGCCAGGGCCGGGAAGTTGCCCCATTTGCGGCATGGCGCTGGAGCCTGAACTGGTCAGCGCCGACAGCGGGCCGGACCCCGAACTGGTGGACATGACCCGTCGCTTCTGGATCGGGTTGGCTCTGACCGCGCCGGTGCTTCTCCTGGAAATGGGGAGTCACCTCCTGGACCTGCACAGGTGGATAACGCCGGGCGCGTCGGCCTGGGTCCAGTTTGCCCTGGCCTCGCCGGTGGTGCTCTGGGCCGGGGCGCCGTTCTTCGTCCGCGGCTGGGCGTCGCTGAAAACCCGGCATCTCAATATGTTCACCCTGATCGCCCTGGGGGTCGGCGTGTCCTGGACTTACAGCGTGGTCGCCCTACTGGCGCCGGGATTGTTCCCCACCGCCTTCTGCGGACATGGCGGGACGGTGGCGGTCTATTTCGAAGCGGCGGCGGTGATCACGGTCCTGGTTCTGTTGGGTCAGGTGCTGGAATTGAGAGCCCGGGCCCAGACCTCCGGGGCGATCAGCGCACTGCTAGACCTGTCACCCAAGACGGCGCGCCGGATACGCGATGACGGAACGGATGAAGACATCGGTCTGGACGCAGTGCTCGCCGGGGATCGCCTGCGAGTTCGCCCAGGCGAAAAAATCCCCACCGACGGCACTTTGCTTGAGGGGCATGTCGCCATCGATGAGTCCCTGCTGACGGGCGAGTCCATGCCCGTGACGAAGGGCCCGGGCGACCCGGTTATCGGCGGGGCCCTGAACATGACGGGCGCGTTTGTCATGCGGGCCGAAAAAATCGGCGCTGAAACGCTGCTGTCCCAGATCGTCCAGATGGTCGCGCAGGCGCAGCGCAGCCGCGCGCCGATTCAGCGTCTGGCAGACCAGGTTTCGGGCTGGTTTGTTCCCGCCGTGATGGCGGCCGCCGTTCTGGCCTTCGCGGTCTGGGCGCTTGCCGGACCCGAGCCGCGGCTGGCCTATGCGCTGGTCGCGGCGGTGTCCGTGCTGATCATCGCCTGCCCCTGCGCCCTGGGTCTGGCGACGCCGATGTCGATCATGGTCGGTGTGGGGCGCGGCGCGCGCATCGGGGTCCTGATCCGTGATGCCGCGGCGCTGGAGCGACTGGAAAGCGTCGACACCCTGGTCGTCGACAAGACCGGCACCCTGACCGAGGGGCGGCCGGCGGTCACCGCGATCCGGCCCGCCGCGGGCGTTGATGAGCTGGACCTGCTGCGGCTGGCGGCCAGCCTTGAGCGAAGCAGCGAGCATCCCCTGGCCCAGGCGATCGTTCGGGAAGCGACGGCGCGCGGCTTGACCCTGGTCGAGCCGACCGGGTTCGACTCCCCCATCGGCAAGGGCGTGGTCGGCGACGTTGAAGGCCGCCGCGTGGTCCTGGGTTCGGGTCGATTCATGACCGAACAGGATGTTGACGTCTCACCGCTGGCGGCACAGGCCGAGACTCTGCGCCTCGACGGGGCGACGGCGATCTTTGTGGGCATCGACGGTTCGGCGGCGGGAATCGTCGCCATCGCCGATCCGGTCAAGAGCACGACAGCGGAAGCCGTGCGGGCGCTGAAGGCGTCCGGCCTGCGCGTGGTCATGCTGACCGGCGATAACCGCACCACGGCGGAGGCGGTTGCCCGCCGCCTCGGGATAGACGAGGTCGAGGCGGATGTCCTTCCGCAGGACAAGGCGCGGGTCGTCGAACGGTTGCGAGGCGAGGGTCGTGTGGTCGCCATGGCCGGCGATGGGGTGAACGACGCCCCGGCTTTGGCCGCCGCGGATGTGGGTGTCGCCATGGGCGCCGGAGCCGATGTCGCCATCGAGAGCGCGGGGGTCACCCTGCTGTCAGGAGACCTGCAGGGCCTGGTCAAGGCGCGCCGCCTGTCGCGGGCCGTGATGGGCAATATTCGGCAGAATCTGTTCTTCGCCTTCGCCTACAATGCGGCCGGCGTGCCGCTGGCAGCGGGTTTGCTCTATCCGGCGTTCGGGTGGCTGCTGTCGCCACAGATCGCAGCGGCGGCGATGGCGCTATCGTCCGTCAGCGTGATCGGCAATGCGCTTCGGCTGCGAACGGTGAAACTCTAGGCGTCGGGCATCGCAAGGTAGGGCGGCGCTGACGGAGGCGCTATGGTGCTTCCTCCCGCCCGAGTCGGACCTTCGAAAAGCCAGTATGTCGTCTGAAGAGCCCGTCATAGACCTCCCGGCCGCGACGCAACGTACGCAGGTGAGTGAGCGTCGGTTGATCGATGGGCCTGTGGCCTCGACGCTGGTCCGGTTCGGAATGCCGTTGCTGGCGACCAACACCCTGATGGCGTTGTCTCAAAGCTGGGGTGCGGTCTGGACCAGCCAGGCCCTGGGACCCAACGCCCTGACCGCCGTGGTCAACGCCAATCTGTTCATGTGGATGATGATCGGCAGTGTGATGGGCGTCGGCTCGGCGGCCGGTATCGCGATCGGCCAAGCTCTGGGACATGGCGACCATCGCGTGGTCAAGCGACTGACCGGCAATGCGATTACCTTTGCACTGGGCACGTCGGTGCTGGCTGCTGTCCTGGGGTTTGTTGCCGCGCCGAACCTGCTGGACCTGATCCAGTTGCCACCGGCGGCGCGAGAGATGGCCATCGATTATCTGAGGTACAGCTGCATCTCGATGCCGCCGGTGTTCACATTTTCATTCCTGATGATGATGCTGCGCGGCGTGGGAGACGCCCGGACCCCGTTCCGGTTTTCATTGATCGCCATCGGGCTGGGACTGTTCCTGACACCAACCTTGTTGCTGGGGGCCTTTGGTTTTCCAAAGCTGGGGATCGCCGGTGTCGCCATCGCCGGGACCATTGCCTATGGCGCGGCGTTGCTGGCCCTGGTGGGCTACCTCTATGTCCGGCGCCATCCCCTGGCTCTGCGGCGCGAGGACCTGCACCACTTCAAGCCGGACCTGCCGCTGATCTGGATGCTGGTGACCAAGGGCGCCCCGATGGCCGCCGAGAACATCATCGTGCAGGGGGCCTATTTCGTCCTGCTGTCGTTGGTGAACGCCCAGGGCGCGGCCACGGCCTCGGCCTATGCCGCCGCTGCCCAGCTCTGGAGCTATGTCCAGATGCCGTCCGGCGCGATCGCCCAGTCCATGTCGGCCATGGCGGCGATCTGCATCGGTGCGGGGCGCTGGGACCGGATCGGCAAGATTGCGCTGCAGGGCTGTCTGCTGTCGGGCGGCTTCACCCTGCTGGCGGCGGCCATCGTCTATGGACTGGGTGATTTGCCGCTGAAGCTGTTTTTGCCGAAGGGCGGCGACGCGCTCAGCATCGCCCGCGACATCAATCACATCGTTCTGTGGGGTTGGATATTCCTGGCCATGACCAACGGCCTTTCGGCGATGGTGCGCGCCAACTCAGCGATGCTGGCGCCGACGCTAATCTATGCGACCACCATGTGGGTGATGCGCGTCCCGTTCGCCGTCGCGCTGTTGCCTGTCATGGGCGCGGCGGCGATCTGGTGGAGCTTTCCGCTGGGCACGGTGGGCTCGGCCATGCTGGCCTTGGCCTATTTCCGTTGGGGCGGATGGCGGAAGAACAAGCTGATGGTCGCGTCGGTGATCGAGGGGAAGGTCTGAGCGCGCGGCGCTATTCTCCGCCTTCCTCTTTCACCTGGCCGCGATTGCCCTCCATTTCGCGACCCTTGCGCTCTTCTTCGCGGGCGCCGGCCAGGATGCCCTGCAGGGCATAGTTGCCTTCGTGGCAGGCATATTCGTAGACGGCCTCGTCAGAGACATTCAGCGCCTGCTCGCCCTTGACGGGCTCGGTAAAGGTCTCTGGATCAATGACTTCGAAACTGTATTTGATCTGCTGAGGCGAGATGCGGGTGAAATATTCGATCACCTTCATGTTCTCTGTAGCGCCACGGAAGGTCTGGTCGCGGCGGAAGTTGGTGGTTTCGACGACCAGGGTGTCGCCGTCCCATCGGCCAATACTGTCGCCCATCCACAGGCGAACGCTGGCGTGCGGATGCTGGCCGCCCAGGCGGACGATCCGGGTGTCGTGAACCATCTCGACCTGGATCATCACCTCGGCGCCGGTCTGGGCGATCTGATAGTGGTTGTTGTAGAGCACCGGCAGCATCGGTGGCCCTGACGTTGAGCCGAAACCCACCAGGCAGCGCTCTCCCAGAGGTCGGCGTTCGGGACCATCGAAGTTTCCCAACCGGCCGTTGCCGAAGGCGGCCCGCTGGCGGGCCAGCGCGGCGGCGCTCAAGGGCAGTCGGCCATTCTTCGGTTCCACCAGGATCGAGGATCGGGCCTCGCCGCCAATCCGGATCACCTTGGTGCCAGGCGCGACCCAGAAGGCGTTGTAGCCACAGGCCGGGCCGCTGACGCCATCCCCGCAGTTGGGCAGGTCGTCGACTCCGGTCTTCTGGTCGGTGGGCCGGGCGGCGACATCCCGCGCATTGGCCGACACGCCTTCGGCCTGACGGGCCTCGGTTTCGGACAGCACCAGCCGCTCGCCAAACCGGGGATCGCGTTCCAGCCGGGTGATGGTGGCGTTGGTCCAGACGCCCGAGAGGTCAGGATGGCCCCAGGCGTTGCGGGGCGCCGTCCACGTCGACTTGGCGGCAGGTTTGGCCACCTCTGCGGCGGCCGGCAGGGCCGCGAACAGGCAGGCGGAAGCGAGCACGAGGGCGCGCAGTGTCATTTCAAATCCTCCCGACAGACCGGTTTTTCGAAACCGTTGCGCGACAGGATAGGCCGGTTTTGAAAAACCGAAAGGGTTAGGGTTCGCCCTCTTCAGTCACTTCGCCGCGATTGCCGGCCTGTTCCCTGCCGTGAGCTTCCTCTTCGCGTGCGCCGGCCAGTATGCCGCGCATGGCGTAGTTGCCTTCGTGGCAGGCGTATTCGTAGATCATGTCGCGCGTCGCGTTGAGGGCCTGCTCGCCCTTGACGGGCGCCGAAAACGTCGCCGGATCGATGACTTCGAACTGGTAGGAAATCTGCTGCGGCGAAATTCGGGTGAACCGCTCGACGACCGTCATGTCTTCGGTGGCACCGCGGAAGGTCTGGTCGGGCCGGAAGTTGGTCGTCTCCACGACCAGGGTCTCACCCTCCCAATGGCCGATGGAGTCGCCCATCCAGGTGCGGACGGCTTTTGGCGGATGGACGCCGCCCAGGCGGACGATGCGGGCGTCATGGACCATTTCCACCAGGATCACCACGGCGTCGCCGGTCTGCTGGATCTGGTAGTGGTTGTTGTAGAGCACCGGCAGCATGGGCGGTCCCGACGTGCCGCCAAAGCCGACCAGGCACCGCTCGCCGACGGCTCTCCGCTCCGGGCCATCGAAGTTGCCGACGTCTGACGTGCCAAATCGTGCGCGGATGCGGGCCAAGGCTTCAGGTCGCAGGGGCAGCCGACCGTTCCGCGGTTCGACAAGGATCGAGGTTCTCACCTCGGCACCGATGCGGATCAGGCGGGTGCCCGGGTCGGTCCAGAACGCATTGTAGCCGCAGGCGGCCCCCTGGGCGCCGCTCTGGCATTCCGGCAGATCGTCGACCTTCTTGCTCTGGTCGGTCGGTGCCCGCAGGCGCGCGTTGCGGGCATCGCTCGCGCCCTCGAGGGATTTCGCTTCATCGGGCGTCAGCACAAGCCGGTCGCCGAACCTGGGATCGCGTTCCAGCCGACTGATGGTGGCGTTGCTCCAGACGCCTGACAGGTCGGGCTGGCCCACCGCGTTTCGTGGCGCGCGCCAGGACGATGGCGCGGCCGACGCCCAGGCTGGCAGAACGGCCAACGCCAGGAGCATGACGACAAGGCGGCGCATCAGTTCGCGCCTTCTTCGCGGACTTCGCCGCGCGCACCTTCGATCGTGCGACCCGCCTTCTCCGCTTCGCGTGCACCGGCCAGGATGCCCTCCATCGCGTAGTTGCCCTCGTGGCAGGCGTATTCGTACATCGGCCCCTTGGTGGCGTTGAACGCTACCTCGCCGGACCAGGGCTGATCGTAGGTCCCCGGGTCGTCGACGGTGAAGCGGTAGGCGATCTTGTCCGGGCCGATGCGGGTCAGCCATTCGGTCACCTTTTGGCCCTCGGCACTGCCGCGCAGGCCCTGTTCGGGGCGCATGTGGATGGTCTCGATCACCAGGGTGTCGCCCTCCCAGCGCCCGATGCTGTCGCCCATCCAGGTTTTCAGACCCGCCGGATGATGCTTTGCGTTCAGCCGCACGATCCGGGTGTCGTGCACCATCTCGACCTCGATCAGCACAGTGTCGGCGGTCTGCACGATCTGGTAGGTGTTGTTGTACATGAGCGGCAGCATGGGCGGCCCGGCGGACGAGCCGAACGAGAGCAGGCAACGCTCGCCAAGGCCGCGCTTTTCCGGGCCATCATAGTTGCCGCCGGTCTCGGCGCGGGCGCGGCGTTTGGCCTGGCCCGCCTTGCTGAGCGGCGGGAACTGACCGTTGGCAGGCGACGTCAGGATCGAGGCGCGCTTTTGGCCGTTCAGGTCGATGACGATCGTGCCGGGATCTTTCCAGCCCTGATTGTAGCCGCAGTTGAAGCCGGACAGGCCATCCGCGCCGCAATCGGCGTTCTTGAGCTCAGTGACCTTGAGGTCCGGCGGCGTCGGTTCGTCAGCACGGGCGATCTGGGCGGCGTTGGCCTGCTCCAGCGCCGCGGCTTCCTCGCGGGTGAGCACATTTCGCTCGCCGAACCGGGCAGGGCGGGTCAGGGGCGTTATGGTGGCGTTCGTCCAGAGGCCCTGCAGATCCGGCTGGCCCAGCGCGGTGCGCGGGGCCTTGTAGGTTTGCGCCGCCACCGGAAGCGCGAACATGGCCATCAGAGCCAGGATTGTGACGTGGATTTTCATGGTGCAACTTCCCCCCCGCAGACCGGTTCTTCGAGACCGTCCGCACAAGAATAGCCCTGCTGCCGGAAACCGAAAGGGCCGATACGATCGTGGGCCGGCTATTGGGTTTGCAAGTCGCTGGTCTCGATGTCGAAGGCCCCGTCCAGCCAGCTGACGATCTCGCGGGCCGCCGGGTGGTCGAAAGCGGCGAAACGGCTGCGCAGGCGGGCCTTGCGCTCATCGTCCAGGCCCTTCAGGCCGGTGTCTTCCAGCAACAGCAGGGTGCGCTCGACGGCGTCGGCCAGATCCGGTCCCAGGACGGTGTTGGCGGCGCGTCGGAAGGCGGCCAGGTATTCGTAGGCCTCGCCGCGGGCGTAGCTCTCGGCGAGCGTCAGGGCGGGAATCTGCGATAGCACCGCCTGCGACGCGGTGTTGATGGCGTGACCGGAAATGTGGGGCGCGATGCTGGCCGGTCGACCGGTAAAGCCGCGCAGGTGCAGGTGCTGGCTCATCCGGGGGCCATCGTTAACGGGGTAATTATCCCAGAGAAACGGTTTGCGGCGGAGTTGCTCCGTGACCCGGGCGAGGTGGCCGGGCGAGAATTCCCGGGCGCAAACCTCCTCGCCCGTCCACATGATGTGATGGGTGGGGTCCAGGCCTGCGCCGAGATCTTCGAGATAGTTTGTCGGCCGCTGGCCGAACACGCGATCCAGCACCGGATCGTCGGTGTAGTAGCTGGGGCAGACGATCACGCGGGACGTTGTTGTGCGTTCGGCGATCCAGTGGGTGATCTCGATCTGGCGCCCGGCGAGGTCTGGAAGGTCGCCCTTCATGTCATCGAAGAAGACCCCCAGATCGGCCAGACCCAGACTGTCGAGCTGGGCCAGCTTGGCGGCGAGGGCGTCCTTGGCCGGCCCATCGAAGTTCAGAAACAGTTCGTAGGGACTGAGGCCCACGCCGAAACGCACGTCTGCATCACGGCAAGCACTGGCGAATGCGGCCAATGCGGCCATCTCGGCGTCGGGATAGGGTTCTCGCCAGCGCCGGCGCAGGTAGCCGTCGGCCTTTGGCGCGTAGAGGTAGAAGCCATAGCCGTGGGGCGCCAGGGCCCGAACCATGTCTGTCCGCTCTGCCCAGCTGTAGGGGCGTCCGAAGAAGCCTTCGATGATTCCGAGGTCGATGGTCATGAGGCCAGCCTAACCGCAGGCGTTGCCTAGGCGGTGTAAATTTGTAAGGTCGCAACCGAAAAAGGAACCCTGATCATGAACCCCGCCGCTGAGTTCGACATCATCGTCTATGGCGCCACCGGCTATACGGGCCGCCTGGTCGCCGAGCATCTGGCGGCGCGATATGGCGTGG
>JANNFM010000368.1:0-8668 GCA_031379795.1 Alphaproteobacteria bacterium | reverse complement strand
CTTGGCGACCTCGCGGGCTTTCGGGTCAATCCCCTTGACGCTCCAGGGCGCCCCCGCGCTCATCCGAATCGCATCTCCAGCTACGAGTGCAGAGTAGGCAGCGATTACTGGGGTGTAAACGCATGGTTAACACCACATATGGTGGCCGAAGTCAGCACCTGTGGATCGTCTGTACAAGTCGGGGTAGGCAGGTGGCATGACGATCTCGACTTCCGTCGGCTTGGGGTGTGCGCTGGCCGTCCTCGGCCTGTTCGCAGGATGGCGCGGCGCGCGCCCACCTGACCCCATGAGAGGGCCGCGCATGATCCCGTGGCGGTTCATCATGCTGCTGGCCGCTTCCGGCGCGCTACTGTTCCTGTTCACCGCCGTGCGGCTGGCCGGTTTCAACCCGCCAGGTCGCTAGGTTGCAGGAGCCGCCCGTTCGTCGCCCTTGCGGGTCGGGCGTTTGGCAAGATTGACCATGCCGCCTGACGTGAGCAGGCCAACATCGGCCAGCAGCAGGGGGATCGCCCATTTGCGCGGTGCGGCGACATAGCGCGGCTGCCAGAGCGGATCGTATTTGTCCTTGTACCCGCGCACGCCCTGAAAATTGTAGATTTCCTCGCCAAGATCAAAGATCAGGCGTCCCACGCGTGAAAGCACGGGCGCCAACGGTCGATCGTCGAGACCTGACAAGGGTGCCATGCCGAAATCGAACGCCGCATATCCCTGTTCACGACCCCACTGGATCAGCTCGACGAACAGATAGTCCATTATCCGCGGCGGTCCTGCCTCGATGTAGCGCATCAGGTCGATGGAAAAGGCCGTGCGGGACGCGACCGGCCATAGCGTGGCGAAGGCGACAATCCGTCCCTCCCATCGCACGACCGCCAGGGGGAACTGCTGGACATAGGGGGGATGAAACCCCCCAAGCGCGAAGCCCTTTTCGCCGCCGGCGTGCCCGGCCAACCAAACGTCAGAGATAGATTGTAGCTCCGGGATGAGGGGCTCAACCGCATCCGACTCGATGACCTCGAAGGTTGCACCCTCTTCCGCAGCTTTGCGCCAGGCCCTGCGGAGATTGCCGCGACGGGTACCCTGGATAGAGAACTCGTCCAGGGGAGCGGCAGCGGCCTCGCCCAGTTT
This sequence comes from Alphaproteobacteria bacterium, assembly GCA_031379795.1. Taxonomy (GTDB): domain Bacteria; phylum Pseudomonadota; class Alphaproteobacteria; order Caulobacterales; family Caulobacteraceae; genus Phenylobacterium. The sequence continues at coordinate 7,543 of JANNFM010000368.1, read as the reverse complement.
CTGGATCGCAAAGCCCAGCTCGACGATGTCGGGAAGATCATCAGCCTCCAGCAGATAGAAGCCGGGTCGCGCGGCGTGAGCATCCGCGAGTTCCCGGAACTGCCACAGCAACTCCAGCCGTTCATCGCGTCGACCGACGGGCGGACCCATGGCCACCCAACTACGCCCCCGCACCCCGAACATCAGAAAGGTGTCACCGGACGCCGAAAACAGAAATCGCTTGTCGCCCAGCAAGGCGAGGTTCGAGGTCGGCTTCGACACCTCGGCGACGGCCAGAATCGCCCGGACGCGCTGAAATTCCGGATCTTCCTCGCCGACGATGGGCGGGGTGGCTGCCGAGGCAAACAGTCGCCAGACCCCGACCACCAGCAGCGCCATGGCAGCGCCGACCCAACCGCGAAGCGACCGCGCGGCGTCCTCGCTGGCCATCACCCCCCACCATGGCAGTTCGCCATAGTCGGCATGCTGGAACGACCAGACCCCGAGCAAGCCCGCGCCGGCGACCAGACAGGCGGCGGACAGCAGCCACCCCGGCGTCACTTCCATTCGGGTAAGCCGCGCGGTGCGAGGGAATGACTGCCGGAACGGCGAAATCACCACGGCGAGCCCGGCCAGGATTGTGGTTTCCTCCCAGATAAACCCCTTCACGAGGCTGAGGGGGGCTGCAACGAGAAGCACGACCAGCGTCGCGATCCAGGCGGCGCCCAGCCGGGCGCGCAGGCCAAACGCCAGCATCACCAGGATCACGCCGAGCACACTGGAGACAAAGTGGCTGACCTCAATCAGCAGCACGGGCTCTATGGCCATGACGCGCACGAAGCGTGTCGGTTCAGACGGCGTCGCAGCCGACGCCAGGAGCATGACCCCGCAAGCGAGCGTCAGAAGCGCTGCGGTCCACGGCGCAGCGGCGTTGGCGGCAGGTTTGAGGTCGGACAAGAGACTCATCTGAGCCCTCTATAAGCGAGGTTTCCTGCTTTCCCCTCAAACAAGCGTTTCATTCGGCTTGCCCTGACGGGGCTGATCACTAAGTTTGGGATCGGACATAGGTTGGAGACCTGCATGGCTGACTTCGGCGCCACGGATCTAGAGGCTTTTGGCAGGCACGTGCGTGAGCAACTGCAAGCGATGTACCCCGAGGCGCTGAAAGCCAAGGGAACAGGTACGGACCCCGAAGCGGTCTGGGGCGGTCGCGCGTTTGCCGGGTCCAATGATCCCCAAATCCTCTGGATGAACCGCATGGCCGCCAAAGGGTGGACCACGCCCACCTGGCCGAAGGAATACGGCGGCGGCGGGCTGACGGCCGACGAAGCACGGGTCCTGGAAAGGGAACTGGCGGCGGGCAAATATCGGCCGCCTGTTCTGGCTTTCGGCATCTGGATGCTGGGCCCGGTGCTGATGGAGTACGCCACCGAGGCGCAGAAACAGACCCACCTGCGGCGGATTGTGAACGGGGAGGTCCGCTGGTGTCAGGGCTATTCTGAACCCGGCGCGGGCTCCGATCTGGCGGCGCTGGCCACCAAATGTGAGGACAAGGGCGACCACTGGCTGATCAATGGAAGCAAGGTGTGGACGAGCTACGCCGACCGGGCTGACTGGTGTTTCTGTCTGGTGCGGACGGATGCGTCGAAGAAGCACGAGGGGATTTCGTTCGTCCTGATCGATATGGCCTCGCCCGGCGTCGAGACCAGGCCGATTCAGTTGATCAGCGGCGAGAGCCCGTTCTGCGAGACATTTTTTACGGACGTAAAAATACCGAAGGAGAATCTGGTCGGACGGGTCAATGGCGGCTGGGAGATTGCCAAGCGGTTGTTGCAGTATGAGCGCCAGAACATTTCCGCGGGGTTCGGCGAGGGCGGCACGGCGGGTGGAGCTTCGGGTGATCTGGCCACGATGGCCACGTCCTATGGGGCCCTGCCGGACGCGGATCTGCGCAAGCGGATCACCCGCAACAAGATGGACTTTCAGGCGCTGCGCCAGACCATCAATCGCTCTGCGGCGGAAAGTCGGGCCGGAAACGGGCCGTCGGCGGCGACGTCGATCATCAAATATGCCGCCGCCGAGTTCGCCAAGGAACGTTCCGAGCTGATGATCGAGGCTCTGGGGCACCAGGGGCTGGGCTGGGACGGCGAGGGCTATGATCCACCTGAGGTCGGCGCGGTACGCGGCTGGCTGCGGACCAAGGCCAACTCCATCGAGGGCGGCACCTCGGAAGTTAACCTCAATGTGATCGCCAAGCGGGTGCTTGGCCTTCCGGACATGAAGTAGGGCGAGCGATGGCAGATTTTGGCGGCGACGTAGAGACCTTCCGGGCTGAGGCGCGGGACTGGCTGGAGGCCAATTTCCCGAAGTCCCTGGCCAAGGACCCGATGGCCCAGCTGGCCAAGATGCAGGCCCAGCCCGAAAGCGCTGAGGCGCTGGCGTGGCGCAGGGCGATGGCCGCCAAGGGTTGGGGTACGCCGGTCTGGCCGACTTCTATCGGTGGTGGCGGGCTGTCGCGGGATGAGGCGCGCGTGCTGGCCGAGGAAATGGCCAAGATCGGCGCGCGCAACCCGATCGGCGGCATGGGCGTGTCGATGTTCGGCCCGACCCTGCTGGAATATGGCAGCGATGCGCTGAAGAAGGAGCACTTCCCAGGCATCGTCAGCGGCGATGTGTGGTGGTGTCAGGGCTATTCCGAGCCCGGGGCCGGATCGGACCTGGCGTCGCTACAGACCTGGGCCGAGGACAAGGGCGACCATTTTCTCGTAAATGGTTCAAAAATATGGACTTCTGGCGCTCAATATGCCGACAGCTGCTACTGTCTGGTGCGCACGGACCGGTCGAAGAAGCATGAAGGGATCAGCTTCCTTTTGATCGACATGAAGGCGCCGGGGGTTGAGGTCAGGCCAATCCTGTTGATCAACGGGACGTCGCCGTTCTGCGAGACGTTCTTTACCGACGTAAAGGTGCCCAAGGACCAGTTGTTCGGGCCACTGAACGGGGCCTGGACCATCGCCAAGCGGCTGTTGCAGTTTGAGCGCGAGGGCATCGGGGCCAGTCTGGGAACGGGCAATATCGGCGGCGCAGGCGCGGCGCCGACGGTCGTTGAGGCGGCCAAGGCCGGGGTCGGGGTCGAGGCGGATGGCACGCTGTCGGATGTGGACCTGCGCCGCCGGATCACCGAGCACCTGATGGAGGCGCGCGCCTTCCAGCTGACGGTTCGCCGCCAGCAGGACGAGTCCAAGGCCGGCAACGGGCCCTCCAACCTGGCCGCGGCCATGAAGTACGCCGGGGCCAAGATCGCCCATGAGCGCAACGAGCTGTTGGTGGAGGGTCTGGGGCACCAGGGTCTCGGCTGGTCCGGCGACGGGTATGCGCCGGGCGAAATCGCCGCGGTCCGGGGCTGGCTGCGGTCCAAGGCCAACTCGATCGAAGGCGGCAGTTCGGAGATCAATCTGAACGTCGTTTCAAAAAGGGTTCTAGGGCTGCCCGATCCGAAGTAGGATTAGAATAAGCGGTATCAAAACCGGACCATTTGGGAGGATGTGATGGCGGATTTCGGCGGCACTGAACTGGACGCATTCCGGACGGAGGCGCGAGGCTGGCTTGAGGCCAACTACCCGCAGTCACTGCGTGACGACCCTGAGGCCGGCACCCGCATGATCATGGGCGGCATCAAGCCCACCGGTGACTTCCTGGTCTGGAAACAACGGATGGCCGAAAAAGGCTGGGGCACGCCCACCTGGCCGAAGAAGTACGGCGCGGGCGGTCTGACCGGGGCCGAGGCCCGCGTGCTGGGCCAGGAGATGGACCGGATCGGGGCCTATAATCCGATGATCGGCATGGGGCTGTCGATGTTTGGCCCGACCCTGCTGGAGTACGGCACCGAGGAACAGAAACAGCGCCATATCCCGCCCATCGTGAAGGGCGAGCTGCGCTGGTGCCAGGGCTATTCGGAGCCGGGCGCCGGATCTGACCTGGCCAGCCTGATGACCAAGTGCGAGGACGCCGGCGATCATTGGAAAATCAATGGTTCGAAGATCTGGACCAGCGGCGCACAGTACGCTGACTGGTGTTTCTGTCTGGTTCGCACAGATACGTCCAAGAAACACGAAGGCATCAGCTTCGTCCTTATTGATATGCACCAGCCCGGTGTTGAAACCCGACCGATCAAGCTGATCGCGGGATCGTCACCGTTCTGCGAAACCTTCTTCACGGATGCCCGCGCCGAGAAGGATGACATGCTGGGCCCGTTGAACGGCGGCTGGACTGTGGGCAAACGCTTGCTGCAGCATGAGCGCTCGGGCCAGGGCGGCTCGCGGATGGCGGGCGGCGGCGGGGTCTCGATCCCGGACCTGGCCAAGCAGTATGTGGGCGTCGATGATCAGGGCCGATTGGCTGACCGCGACCTCAGGACCCGGATCTCGCAGCACCAGATCAACGCCAAGGCTCATGCGCTGACCATTCTGCGCGCCATGGACGAGGCCAAGGGCAATGTGAACCCGTCGGCCACCACCTCGGTGATGAAAAACTCCGGCACCTGGATCGGGCAGAACCGATCGGAACTGATGCTGGAAATCATGGGTCACCAGGGGCTGGGCTGGACCGGCGAGGCGTTTGACAAGGACGAACTGGAGACGGTGCGGGCCTGGCTGTCGGGCAAGGCTACCACCATCTTCGGCGGTAGCCAGGAAGTGCAGAGCAATATCGTGAGCAAGCGCATCCTGGGTCTGCCGGACACGACGCAGGGGTAGATGTTTTCCTTTCCCGCAACGCGGGAGAGGGGGACCGCCCGCCGAAGAGCGGGGGGTGGAGAGGGCAAGCCCGGGGCGCGGCTCTTGAGGCCTTCCCTTTCCACCACGCCCTCTACGGGGCGCGGTCCCCCTTTCCCGCTCGCGGGAAAGGAATAGGGTCAGGGAGGAACGAAGGATGGCTGATTTCGGTGATGCCCTGGACGCGTTTCGTGCGGACGTTCGCGACTGGCTGGCGGCTAATTTCCCCCCGTCGCTGAAAGGCTCCACCGGCGGTGGGGAGCGGCTGGAAGCGCTCACGCCCGAGCGGGATGCGTGGCGCAAGGCCATGGGCGACAAGGGATGGGGCGTGCCGACCTGGCCCAGAGCCTATGGCGGCGGCGGGCTTTCCCGAGATGAGGCCAGGGTGCTGAGCCAGGAAATGGCGGCTATCGGGGCCTGGAATCCCATCGGCGGCATGGGCGTGATCATGTTTGGCCCGACGTTGCTGGAATACGGCACCGAGGCCCAGAAGCTCGAACACATCCCGGCCATCGTGAAGGGCGAGCGGATGTGGTGTCAGGGGTTCTCGGAACCCGGTGCCGGATCGGACCTGGCCAGCCTTCAGACCAAGGCCGTCGACATGGGCGACCACTATGTCGTGGACGGCAGCAAAATCTGGACGAGTGGCGCGGACAAGGCCGACTGGTGCTTCTGTCTGGTGCGGACCGACACGTCCAAGAAGCATGAGGGCATCAGCTTCCTGCTGATCGATATGGCCGGTGGCGGGGTCGAGCCCCGGCCGATCCGGTTGATCAACGACACGGCCCCGTTCTGCGAGACGTTTTTCACCGACGTGAAAGTGCCCAAGGCCAATTTGATGGGGCCACTGAATGGCGGCTGGACCATTGCGAAACGACTGTTGCAGCATGAGCGGCAGGGGATCTCCGGCGCGGGCGGCGGACCCGGGCCCGGTGCTGTGCCTGGCCCGCCGCTGAAGGACCTGGCCCGTGACTATGTGGGTCTGGGCGATGACGGCAGGCTGGCCGATGTGGACCTGCGGCGCCGGATCACCGAGCACCTGATGGAGGAGCGCGCGTTCCAGCTGACCGGTCGCCGGGCAGCGGAGGAAAACCGCGGCAACTCCGGCCCGAACGCCGCGTCATCGGTCCTGAAGAACGTGGGCTCGAAGGTTCGGCAGGAGCGCGCCGAACTGTCGGTCGAGGTGCTGGGGCACCAGGGTCTGGGCTGGGACGGCGCCGGGTTTACCGACGACGAGACGGGCACCATCAAGGCTATGTTGCGCACCAAGAGCGGCACGATTGCGGGTGGGTCGTGGGAAGTGCAGTTGAACATTATCTCCAAGCGGATTCTCGGGCTGCCCGAGGTGACGCAGAGGGGGTAGGATGAAATAGATCGTCATCCCGGCCGCAGCGTAGCGGAGATCCGGGACCCAGAGGCCGCGCGCGCCGCCCTGGGTCCCGGATCGGTCTGGCGACCGTCCGGGATGACGGTATAAATTTGGATCGGATAGAGGACGAACACAGATGGCGGATTTTGGCGGAACTGATCTTGAGGCGTTCCGGGGCGAGGTACGGTCCTGGGTAGAGGCGAATTTTCCCGCCGCGCTCAAGGGCAAGAACCCGATGCAGGTGGAGGAGCGCAACACGCCTTCGCCCGACATGGAAACCTGGCGCAAGGCCGTGGGGTCCAAGGGCTGGGGCACCCCCACCTGGCCGAAGGAATACGGCGGCGGCGGACTGTCATCGGCCGAGGCGCGGGTGATCCAGGGTGAGTTCGCCCGGGCTCGGGCCTACAACCCCATCGGTGGCATGGGCATCATGATGTTCGGCCCGACGCTGCTGGAATACGGCAGCGAGGCGCAGAAGCTGGAGCACATCCCGCCGATCTGCCGTGGCGAGATCGCCTGGTGCCAGGGCTTCTCGGAGCCGGGCGCCGGATCCGATCTGGCCAGTCTTCAGACCAAGGCTGAAGACAAGGGCGATCACTTCGTCATCAACGGGCAAAAAATCTGGACCAGCGGCGCACAATGGGCGGACTGGTGTTTTTGTCTGGTGCGGACGGATACGTCGAAGAAGCACGAAGGCATCTCATTCGTGCTGTTCACGATGCATCAGCCGGGCGTGGAGACGCGTCCGATTCCGCTGATCGCCGGATCGTCACCCTTCTGTGAGGTGTTCTTTACGGACGCCGTCGCCGACAAGAAGAACCTGGTCGGGCCGATGAACGGTGGCTGGTCCATCGCCAAGCGGTTGCTGCAGCATGAGCGTTCGGGCCTGACGGGCGCCGGTGGCGGGCTGGGCGGCGGCGGCAAGGCCATCGAGCAACTGGCGAAGGAATATGTGGGCGTCGACGAGGAGGGTCGCATTGCGGACAGCGATCTGCGCACCCGCCTGATCAACAACGTCATGAACATGCGCGCGTTCCAGCAGACCGCCGTGCGCGCCATGGTCGAGGCCAAGGGCAACACCAGCCCCGGCAACACCACCTCGATCATGAAGAACGCCGGCACAACCCTGATCCAGGAACGTCACGAAATGGCGCTGGAGATCATGGGCCACCAGGGCCTGGGCTGGGAGGGCGACGACTTCTCGGCCGAGGAACTGGGCGCGGTGCGCGGCTGGCTGTTTGGCAAGGCGTTCACGATCTTCGGGGGTTCGTCGGAGGTTCAGTCGAATATCGTGAGCAAGCGCATTCTGGGCTTGCCGGACCTTACGCAAAGCAAGTGATGATCAACCCGAAACAACCACACCCGTCATCCCGGACGGCCTGAAGGGCCGAGCCGGGACCCAGACGGCCCGCGCGGTCGCCCC
>JANNFM010000295.1:0-5536 GCA_031379795.1 Alphaproteobacteria bacterium | reverse complement strand
CGCGGTGATGGGCTTCCGGCGTCAACGAGACGACTAGGTCGAACGAGTCATCTTCAAGGTCATCGAAGATCTTGCAGCGATGTCGCGTCAGGTCGATGCCAATTTCCTTCATGACTTCAGCGACCAGAGGATCAACTTCCATGTCATCCTCGTCGGCGTCAATGTTCGCCCGACGCAGGCCGCAGCTGTCGACAAAGATGCTGAGGCCGCCAAATCTCTTCAACAGCGCTTCGGCCATCGGGGATCGGACCTGATTGAAATTGCAGCAAAACAGGACGGCGTCCGGCAACCGCGATTTGGCTGGATCGTCCGACATGGGCCGTCAACCCCGCCAGTGCAGAGCGCAGATCAGCGTGAAAAGCCGACGCGCCGTATCGAGATCAGTCTCGATCTTGCCCTTGAGTCGGGTCTGCAGCAGTTCCGACGCATCATTGTGCAAACCGCGCCGCCCCATATCCAGTGCCTCTATCTGCGCCGGCGTCGAACTCCGGATCGCCTGATAATAGCTATCACAGATCATGAAGTAGTCTTTGATCAGCGTCCGGAACGGCGACAGCGACAGGATGTGTCGCCGCTCATAGGCTGGCCCTTTCACATCCAGAACCAGGCGATTCTCCAACAACCCCATTTTCAGGTCATAGGGTCCGCCCTCCGCACCTTCGGGGAAAAAGAAATTCTCCTCGATCAGGTCGAAAATCGCGATCTGACGCTCTTGTTCCTGGTCGCGCGAAACCGCCGCGAGGGACTCGGCGTCCAGCTCGACGGATTGCAGACGATGAAGGGTGCGCGCGTCCTGGACCATGGCGTTCGATATCGAGCATTATTGCAATACGGGGGCCTTCGTCATCCCGCCGCGTGACAGCAGCACCCTACATACAAGAAATCGCCCGGTGCACGAGGCGCCGGGCGACTTAAATGTGTTCTGCGATCAATTCTGGACAGCGTACCGATTGCCGAGGGGCCTGACAAAGTCGCGCCGCACGTAGCCAACGCCGATCCCGTCCTGTCCGACCAGGATCCAGTCCGTGCCCCGGACTCCGGCCATCGCCTGGAACCGTTCCCCGGACCTCAGCTGACCAACGCGCGCCGAGTTGGTCGTGGGCGCGGCCCGCAGGTTCACTGACCGCTCAGCCACAAAAGGCCGGGCGATCCTGCTGTACCGGGCGGATTGGACGTCAGACGAAATCCTGTACCCATTGCGGGTGTAAGTCTCGCTGCGGTCACCGTTGTTTCGGGCTTGCTTCCCCTTTTGCGCTTCACAGCCGATGGCCGAGCCTGCGGCAGCACCCAGCGCCGCGCCGGCAACCGTCTCGCCCGCCGCATGACGGCCGCCGACCGAGTTCCCGATCAGGCCGCCAAGCACGGCACCGACCACCGCGCCACCTTCCTGCGTCCGGCCTGAGGCCGAACAGCCCGTGACACCGGCATAGGCGCTGGTCGCACCGCCGAGGATCAGCATGCATGCCAAGGCCGTGGCGGCGGTGGCGGTCTTCCTGGAATTCAAAGTTCGCATAGTCGTTCTCCGTCTGGATGCTTTCATCCGATGACCCCAGACTGGACCTGCCAGCCTGAACGCCCCCGGAGCTTCTGTGACAGGAACTGTTCAGCTTGCTTTAGGTTGCCCAAGCCGGATAGCGGCGGATCGCGCGTGGGCCGGCAGCCCCTCTGCATCAGCCAGAATAACAGTGGCATCGGCCAGCTTTGCGAACGCCTCGGCATCGCATTTGACAATCGAGGTCCGCTTCAGGAAATCATAGAGCGACAGCCCGGACGAATACCGCGCCGCCCGGCTGGTCGGCAAAACGTGGTTTGAACCCGCCACATAGTCGCCAATGGCCTCCGGCGCATAGCGACCCAGGAATATCGCCCCGGCGTGCCTGACCCGATCCGCCAGCCGTTCAGGGTGATCAACCGCAAACTCAACATGCTCGGGCGCGATCAGGTCAACCAGACCTGGCGCCATCTCCAGCGGAGCAATCACAACCGCCCCGTGGTCACGCCATGACGCCCGCGCCGCTTCTGCGGTCGACAGGCTGCCCAGCTGGATTTCGAGCGCGGCCTCGACCCTGGCCGCAAACGCGACATCGTCCGTGATCAGGATCGACTGCGCGGCCGGGTCATGCTCGGCCTGCGACAGCAGATCGGCGGCAATCCACTCGGGATCGTTCGCGCCGTCCGCGACAACAACGATCTCGGACGGCCCTGCCAGAGCATCAATGCCGACAATCCCATAAACCCGGCGCTTCGCCGCCGTCACAAACGCGTTTCCGGGCCCCACAATCTTGTCCACGGGCGTAATAGGTCCCGCACCATAGGCCAGTGCAGCCACCGCCTGAGCCCCGCCGACCCGCCAGATCTCGGTCACGCCGGCGGTTTGAGCGGCCGCCAGAACCGCCGGCCGCAACTGGCCAGGTGGGGTCACCATTGCGATTCGATCAACGCCGGCTGCCGCTGCGGGCACGGCATTCATGAGGACTGTGGAGGGATAGGCAGCACGTCCGCCGGGGACATAAATTCCCACCGACTCCAAAGGCGTCCAGCGCCAACCCAGTTCGACACCGGCCTCATCAACGAACCATTGGTCAGCTGGTCGCTGCCGTTCGTGGTAGCTGCGAATTCGACCGGCAGCGAACGCGATGGCCTCGCGGACCTCCGAGGGACAGGCCGCGGCGCCTTCGGCGATCTCGTCCGCCGTCACGCGCAGGGTGTCTTCGGTTAACGCAACCCGATCAAACTCCAGCGCATAGCGCAACAGCGCCGAGACCCCTTCGGTGCGAACCGCAGCGAGAATTTCAGCGACTCGGGAATCAACATCCTCGGGCGTTTCCCGGCGCTCGCCGATGAACGCCGTAAAGGCGCTCGCGAACCCGGCTTCAGAAAAATCAAAGCGACGCATGCGCGCTCTTTATCGATCTGCCCCGAAGAACGCCACTGCCTCAGCCGTCGTGGCGCGGCGTTCGCGGCGTCGGCCAGGGCTCGGACACGTCGGCCAGGATCGCATCAATACATTCAATCCGCACCCTCAGGTCGCCGCCCCCCGCAAAGCTCAACGTCAGGGTGCCCGCCGGGGCCTCACCGGGTTCGAAGCCGATGGCCAGTAGTTCCACCACAGCATCGGAGACCTCGCGGCGGATTTTCCGCGCTTGCATGTCCAGCACACCGCCAATCTGCAGGGCCGAACGTACACGCTGCCGCGCCCCGGATTCCCAGCGAAAGCGGTTGAAAAGAATGGTCAGACGCCGCGTCCGCGCCTCATAGGATATGTCGCCAACCTGGGCTACGGCGTCCTGCAGCGCCGCAGAGATGATCGCGAGGTCAGCCGCGTCTTCCGCCAGCAATTTCAAAGATGATGTGTCGGCCAAAACCTATTCGACCTCCGCCAACGATCCATCTCCGGTCAGGCGCCGAATTTGCGCGCCACAGGCCCCCAGCTTTTCCTCAAGCCGCTCAAAGCCCCGATCCAGGTGGTACACCCGGTTGACCATCGTCTCCCCGCGCGCCGCCAGACCTGCGATCACCAGGCTGACGGAGGCCCGCAAATCGGTCGCCATAACCTGCGCGCCGGTCAGAAACTCGACCCCACGCACCCTGGCCTCGCCACCCTGAACCGAAATGTCTGCCCCCAGCCGTCCCAGTTCCGGAACATGCATGAACCGGTTCTCAAAAATCGTCTCGCGAATCACGCTCTCGCCATCGGCCAGGGTCATCAAGGCCATGAACTGCGCCTGCAGATCCGTTGCGAACCCCGGATAGGGATCGGTCTCAACTTCCACCGGTCGTAACCGGTCGTCGCCGCGTTTGACGGTCAGACCATCAGCATTCGCGGTAACCTCGACCCCGGCCTCGACCATCTTGTCGATCAAGGACTGAATGAGATCAGCCCGCGTGCGCGTCAGCCGTACCTCGCCTCCGGCCATCGCTGCCGCCACCGCAAATGTGCCGGTCTCGATGCGGTCGGGAATCACCGAATGCGTCCCGCCGCTCAGCCGACTTACCCCCTGGATATGGATGGTGCGGGTGCCAGCACCAGAGACCTTTGCCCCCATGGTGTTCAGGCAGTCGGCGAGGTCGGCCAGCTCAGGCTCGGCCGCTGCGTTTTCCAGCACCGTGTCGCCCTGCGCCAGAACGGCCGCCAGCATCGCGTGCTCGGTCGCCCCCACCGAGTTGATCGGGAAGTTGATCACCGCGCCCTTCAGCCCCCGCGGCGCCTGGGCATAGACATAACCTTCGTGCAGATCGATCCGCGCACCCAGCGCCTCCAGCGCCTTCAGATGCAGGTCCACCGGCCGCGCGCCGATCGTGCAGCCACCGGGCAGCGACACCTTTGCCTGGCCCGTGCGCGCCAGCAACGGACCCAGCACATTGAACGAGGCCCGCATCTGCCGGACCAGGTCATAAGGCGCAAAGCCGCTGACGATCTCGCGCGTCGTCAGCACAGTTTCGCTACCGTCCGGCCCCTCGGTCTCCACGACCTCGGTTCCCAGCCGATGCAACAGCTTGCCGAGAAAGCGCGTATCCGCCAGCCGGGGCATATTGGTCAGCCGCAACGGCTCGTCCGTCAACAGGCTGGCTGCCATCAGCTTGATGGCCGAGTTCTTGGCGCCGCTGATCGGGATTTCCCCCTTCAGCCGCGCGCCGCCGGTGATGGCGATTCGATCCAATCGATACCCTTCGAAACACAGCCCGACCGCGTGGCATCGCGGCACCTGAAGCGGCGGTATCTAGCCTGCGCGCCGCGCGCTCGCCAAGCGGTCAATCCGTGGAGTTGTCTTGAGGGTTTTTTGCAGGTGGCGCGGTGCCCGCGAGCTTTCGTCGGCGCAGGTTGGCGCGCAACGCCCTGGCTAGCTCAGCCTCACGCGCTGTCTTGGAAGGTTTCCGGTCGGGCGCATCGTCGGCCATACGCTGGCGTGCGACGCAGCCGCGCGGTCGTCAAGACCTGGCCCGGCGATTTAGCGCTTCACGCCGCGGCCCCTGACCGCTATAGCGCCCGCCTTCGCCGCGGTAGCTCAGTGGTAGAGCGCATCCTTGGTAAGGCTGAGGTCCAGGGTTCGAATCCCTGCCGTGGCACCATTTCAGGGGGGCCTGGACAACCGTCCGGGCCCCCCTGTCTCATTCAAACGTCTCGCAGCGCCGCTCGAGAACCTCTATTTTACCCGGACAATATTGATCCCGGCCGAAATTTGCATCATAGGCTGCCGTCAGGAGCCGTCATGTCAGCCGAATCTTTTACCGCCTTCACGGGTCAGGCGCAGATCGCCACAGGTGATCTGTCGGTTGTCGCCCAGGCGGCCTTCACCGCCACAACCGCCCACGACAGTCCGATCCTGATCTTCGACGATCAGACCGGCCAGACCATTGAGCTGGATCTCAGGCATAGCGCAGAGTTGGCGGTGGCTGGCTACCGGGCGCGTATGCCTTTGCCGGACGTCACGACCGCCCGCCCGGGTCGCGGTCGTCCCAAACTCGGCGTCATCGCCCGCGAGGTCACCTTGTTGCCCCGCCACTGGGACTGGTTATCCGGCCAACCTGGCGGGGC
>JANNFM010000284.1:0-1695 GCA_031379795.1 Alphaproteobacteria bacterium | reverse complement strand
GTGGGCCTGATCCACGACATCCCGACGTGCAAGGAGCTGATCGACGGCATCATGGCCGAGGCGGACCAGATCATCCGCGAGCGGCTGGCGCGGTTTGCTATGGCCTGATTCGAGTAGAGGGTGGCGGGGCTTCGGGCTGCGGTCCTGCCCGGGTCTCGCCCCCGAAGTAGGCTTGCGTTGAACGCAATTGAAATCTGTGTTCTTACTAGGCATCGATCGATGCCTCAGAAGTAAGATCATGTCCGACACCGCCACACTCTCTGCGAAGTTTCAGATTTCGATCCCAAAGGCCGTGCGCATGGCGCGCCAGTGGGAGGCAGGCCAGCGGTTTGTGTTCATTCCGAAAGGGGCGGGCGTGCTGATGGCGCCAGCACCGGCGGCGGCGGACCTTGTCGGGATCGCCCGGGGTGCGAACCCCAAGGACTATCGCGACCGTAGCGACCGGGTCTGATGGTTCTTGTCGACACCTCGGCGTGGATCGAGTGGCTGATGGCGTCTGCGACCGGGCAAACTGTGGGGGCCCGACTTCCCGAGCAGGACAAATGGCTGGTTCCGACCATCGTTCAACTTGAACTGGCCAAATGGCTGACGCGCGAACTGGACGAAGACCGGGCGGACCAGGTTATCGCCTTCAGCCTGATGTGCCGGATCGCTCCGCTGGATACCGGGATTGCGCTGGCGGCGGCCGAGCTTGGCACCCGCCACCGTCTGGCGACCGCCGACGCCATCATTTATGCCACGGCGCAGGCCTACGATGCTGAACTCTTGACCTGCGACGCCCACTTTGAGGGGCTGGAGGGCGTGACCTATCTGAAGAAGGCCAGGACAGGCTGATCGGAGGTGCCAAGCCCCGTCAAACTTTCAGTTCCTCTTCCCCAACGCCCGCCGCCCCAACCCCACAATCGCGATCAGCACCGCCTCGATCACCATCGGCGGGATCAGGGCGGCGCCGCCTCCGGTGCTCACGAGGTTGAACACCCGCCCGGCCAGCGCCAGCGCCAGTAGCAGCAGGACCGGCGTCAGCCAGCGCGCCTCGTTGCGGATCGCGGCCAGCAGCGACAGGATCGCCGCTGCGCCGAAGAAGGCGGCCATGTCGGCGCGGATTGTGCCCAGACCCACGGGGCCGTCGGCGGTGAGGCCCATGGTGGCGGCGATCTCGGCGGGGGCCAGCCAGAATCGGCTGGCGATCAACAGGCTGAGCAGGCCTGCGAGGCCGACCAGCCCGCGCACGACCCCTTGGCCCACGCGGATCGGCTCACGCCCCAGGCGTCGGCGGCGGGCCTGCGCCAGAACGACAGCGAGGGTGGCGGCGACCGCAATGGCGGCCAGGCCGAGGCCGGCGGGCAGGGCCAGCGCCTTGAGCAGGCCGGGGCCGATCGCCTTGGCCACCTGTTTGTCGGGCGCATAGCCTTTGGGAATCTCGGCTACCCCGACGCGCGCGGCATAAGCCTCGTAGTCAGCCCTCATGGCGGCGAACTGTTCGGGCATGGCCGCAGAAAGGTCGCGGGTCTCGCCGGGGTCGCCTGCGATATCGTAAAGCCGCCACTCGGGGGAGCCGAGCGCGCCGGCATTCTTGGTGAGCTTCAGATCACCCTTGAAGACAGCGATGTCGCCGGCGGCCTCCATTGGGACGGGCGTGGCTGAGTCGTAGACCGTGGCCGCCGCGCCGTTGAGGAGCGGCCGCAGCGTCTTTCC
>JANNFM010000280.1:0-1920 GCA_031379795.1 Alphaproteobacteria bacterium | reverse complement strand
GCGGGGCCAAACGGGATCGCACCGCAGGCGGGTGTTCAGGAGGCGCGGAAAATACGAATCCGCGGCCGGAAGTCAATGGTGGTTCAGTTTGTTCCTGCCATTGGTGTCTGTAACTGTCAGAGCGAAGTTGGCAAAGCAAGGCGGGAGCACGCCCGCGAGGGGCCAAACGCCTGCCAATCAGGCCAGCGGACGCAGGGACCCTTCGACGCGCTGGATCAGCTGTTCCCGCTGCCCGGGCGCGGTCCCGGCCAGTAGAGCGAAGATGCGGGCGACCGACAGATAAGGCTCCACTGACGCCGCCTGATCTTCGGGGTCGCTCCCGGACAGTCGTGCGTATTCAGACTGCAGGGCCGCATTGACCGCGCGGGGGCGTTCCGGATCGGGGACAATCTCCGGGGCGATCTCCGAGAGCACCACGTGGGAGATCGCAAGGTCGAGGGCGGCGGGTCCGCGGGTCGCGCCCGTCCAGTCGATAAGTCTGGCGCCCTCCGCTGTCATGATGACGTTGCCCGTGTGAAGGTCCCCATGGCACAGGCCGTCTCCCGGGGCCAGTCGCGCGATCAGGGGCAGGATTCTCTCGGTGATGTGCGCCGGAAGGCCGCCGCCGAAGAGCCGCAGCCTGGCGTTCATGTCGTCGCGGAGCAAAAGCATATCCGGCGGCGGCGGCGTCCTGTGAACGGATAAGGCCAGAGTCGCAAGGATTGCGCCCACTTGCCCATGGGTCATCGCGCCCGTCTGCGAGAGCTGCTTGAGGGTCGGTCCGTCCAGGCGACACAGCACGATGCCATGACGGTCGTTCACGGTGACCTCGCCGAACGCCTCCGGCGCCGGAACGCCGGCGGCAAAGACGGTGCGGGTCATTCGCAACTCGTGCAGGGCGAGCCGTCGCGGGACGCCGGACCTGAACAGCTTGACGACCCGGCCAGGTGCCCAGGCGTGGACATCTGCGGACGCGCCTTCGCCGATCTTCTCTCCCAGAGATCCCTGCATGGCTCGCACCCCGCCGAGGCCCGGATGAGCGGTCTAGAGGCTTGTAGGCTTCATCGAGTTATCCTTGAAGCGCAGGAACAGCTTGGGGCGGCTCGGGTCCTTCATGCGCTCGCCGGCTTCCTTGATCATCATGCGGGTCACGGCCGGCAACTGAAGATCCATGGCCTCATCAAAGTCGAACCAGGCGATCTCTTCCAGTTCGCCACAGTCGGCCTGGCGCTCCAGGCTGGTAAGGCGTTCGGCGTCGGCCAGCAGGAACCAGGTGTCGAACCGCTTGCCCACCTGGGGCGGTGTGATGGCGCGCGCAATCACGTCCAGCGCCTCCAGGTCGGCCACAACGCCCTGGGCGGCGAAATCTTTCCAGGGACCCGTGCCGCGTGATTCTCCGGGTTTACCCAGCAGCAGGCCGGTCTCTTCCCAGGTCTCGCGCACAGCCGCCAGCGCCAGCGCGCGACCACGGCCAACGGGCAAGTGCTTGTCGAACAGGTCCCCGACTTCGGGCCGAAGATCGGTAGCGAAGGGCGCGCGGTAATCGGCCCGGTCAATCCGACCGCCCGGGAATACCCAGCGGTCCGGCATGAAGCTGTGACCCCCGTGGCGCTTGCCCATCAGGACGCGCGGCTTGGCGGCGTCGCGCCGGATGATCATCACCGTGGCGGCGTTCTTGGGGCGGACAGCCCGCGCGCCGGGGATGCGCGGCGGGCCTTCGGGCTTGTGGACTACGGGGGCTTCGTCAGACATGAAACACTTGTATGACTGAGCCGGGCGACCAGGGAAGGGCGCCCTTGCGTCAATCGGGCATCAAAGCTGGCGGGGCACGGCATGGACGACGGGATTCGGGAAACCCAGGACGAGCGGCTGGTTCACCGGCTGATCTTCTTCTCCGACGCGGTCATGGCCATTGTTCTGACCTTGCTGGTGTTGGAACTG
>JANNFM010000257.1:0-1746 GCA_031379795.1 Alphaproteobacteria bacterium | reverse complement strand
ACACCCATTCTCCGAGCGATGTGCTCAGCAGCTTTGGCTACCTCTCGAACGGCATCGGTGCGCTGAACCTATCCGTCAGCTCAGTGACCAGCGGGCCCGTGCCCGAGCCGGCGACCTGGGCGCTGATGATCGGCGGCTTCGGGCTGGCGGGCGCGGGCCTGCGGCGGCGGCGCGCGGCGGGGCTGGCTGCGTAGGCTCCGAATTCAATTCCGTCGGAAGCGTCGCAACCGGACTACGGATTTACAGCCCTTGAGACGACACACCTGGTCCCCGAATACGGGGCCGCGATACCTATCCCTTCGGCATCTATGCGCGCTTCCACCGCGAGCCCCTTGAACCGCTGCCCGCGCCCAAGGTCCCGCCTCGCGGCGTTTGCCCCTCACGCGGCGCTCGCTTTCGGCCCCTTCACCGGGGTTAACGTGAACGTCGCAAGGGGGTCGATGGTTTCGGCGAAGCTGGCCACGGTGTTTTCGGGGTCCAGCCAGGCCCGCACCTGATCGGGCGCCAGCACCACGGGCTGGCGCTTGTGGCCTATGGACGCCGTGTCGCCTCCGGCGGCCTTGGTGATCATCGTGTAGGTCAGGATTTCGCCAACGTCCGGCGGCGAGGCGCTGCCGCAAAGGCCAGCGAAGAAGAACGCGCGGCCATCGGGAAAGGCGAAACGATATTCCGTCTTGCCGCCTTTCGGGCCGTCATCCCACTCAAAGAACGCCTCACCGGGGATGAGGCAACGGCCTGTCTTTGCAGCGAACCGGAACGGCCATTTCCCGTCCGCTTCCTCGCCGCGCGCATTGTTGCAGCCGCGCCGGGTCTTCATCCAGTTGGCCCACGTGCCTTTCTCGGTGAAGGGCATGTAGAGCCATGTCGCGGACGTTGCGGTCAGGCGACCGCCGTCGGGTTTCAGAATTTCGCCGACATGGGCCGGATAGAGGTTGTCGCCCTGGACGTTTGAGCGCGGCGTCGTCCAGTCAAAGAGGTCTGATGCCCCTTGCCGGAACACGTCCATCCTGGTGCGCCAGTCGCCTGAAGCTGCATAGTGGTTGCACATCGTCCGCCATCCTTCACCCCCCTTGCCGTAGACTGCCCAGCCATCTGTGCGAAGAGGATTATCGACCCCGCGCGGGTCGTGCGGGAGAGGAAGGGGCGATGAGGCGATGCCTCAGTAGACCCGACCCAGCTCCCAACCTGTAAAGCCCAGCAGGAGGTCGCCGACCTCGCGGACGGGGCCGCCTTGGGGTGTCCAGCGGCGGGCCAGGTGGTAGCGGGTGGGGTCGCGGGCTTCGAGGATCCATTGCGCGCCGTCCATTCCGCCGTAGCAACCCAAGGGCTTGAGGTTGAACACATCTTGCTGGCGCATTGCGGTGCGGAGGGTCTGAGCCTCGGGCGCGGTCAGGGCGCGGCTGCGGCGGTCCGCGACGGCGCCGGGGCCGTAGCCGCCAAGGCCCGACAGTCGTTTGGCGGTCAGCCACATGTCTCCGTTGGCGCGTTCGTCGACGCGCACGATCACCGGGGCATGAAAGGTGCGGAGCCAGGTGAGACGAAGGGTCCCGGCAGCGTCGTCCGGTCTGGCCGAAGGATCGGACAGGGAGAGTTCCTGTGCCGCGCGCAGGTGGAGCCCGAACCAGTCGGCGAGGAACTCGTCGATCACCGGCTCATTTGTCTGCGTGCTCTCGCTCTCCTCCGGCCAGAGCGCGCCGACTGGATCACAGGTTGTGGTCCGGCGTTCGGCCAGCGCGGCCGGAAAGT
>JANNFM010000228.1:0-1822 GCA_031379795.1 Alphaproteobacteria bacterium | reverse complement strand
AGGAAGCACGCCGCCGGGCTGGCCGCTGCAAGTTCGCCGGCATAGCGGCGGTGGCGTAGAAACGTGACTGTGCCCGGACCCGCCTGGGCCAACACCGCCACGCGCGAAATCAAACGCGCACCTGCCGCCGCATCGACCAGCTTGGCGCCGGTCAAGGCGACCAGTTCATCGAGGGCGATCGGACCCAGATCTTCAAAGAACCGCGGATCGGGCATGGACCACCTTTGGCGTCGCGACCCGACCCGTAGATTCCAGACTAGCGCCGGGGCGCCGGAGCCGCCGCCGGTGCGGCAGGACGCGGCGCCTGCGGCGCTGCGGATGCCGCCTGATCCAGACGCTCACGATCAAACGCAAACTGGGTGATCTTGGCGTTCAGCGCCGTCACCACAGGCCCCGTCACATCCATGGCCGGATTGGCCAGGTTCAGGGTCAAGGCCTCCCGGTTCAGCAGGATCGAGCAACCCTTGGCCTGATATGCGGTCCGCACCAGCGGCGCGATTTCATCGCTGAGGCGTCCCAGCGCCTTTTCCTGGGTGCGCTGCATCTCGGCATTCCGCTGCTGCACCTTGCGCTGCAGGGCGTTCGCACGGACCTGGATGGCCGAGGCGCGGGTTTCAAACGCATTCTGATCCAGCGTCGCGCGCTGGCCATCGAGGGTCTTGGCGTCGGCATTGAGCGCGGTTTCCTCGGCACTGACCTCGGCGCTGGCCTGCTGGGTCAACTGCTGCAGGCGCGTGAAGACGTATTTGCCCACGGTCGACGCACCAATCGCAGCCTCGCCGGAGAATACGCAGATGCCGGCAATCGGCGCACCGTGCGTCACCTGAGGTGGCGGCAGTGGGGCGGCGGCAGGCGCCTGGGCCATGGCGGTCGAAACGCCGGACAGTGCGAGGGTCGCGGCGCAGCCCGCCAGAGCGATAGATTTGAAGTTCATGTTTTCTAGAACCTGGTTGAAGTGGAGAACCGGAACGTTTCCGTCCGATCGTAGGTTTCTTTGGCCAATACGCGGCTGAAATCGAAGCGAATAGGTCCCATCGGGGATTTCCAGAAGATACTTACGCCTGCGGACGCCCGCAGCGCCAGATCGTCGCGAATACAGACGTTCCGGGTGCCGGGAACGGCGAGGTTCGAAATCGTCCTGGTCGGGTCGGTCGGGTCAATCAGCGTCGGATTGAGGCAATCCAGATCGCCGGCGCGATAGTTGCGATCGCTCTTGTCAAGCAGACCAAGTGTGCCCACGTCGCTGAACACCGCGGCCTTGATGCCATACTGCTCGGGCAGGAAAGTCGGGACCGTCAGCTCGACGGTGCCGATGGCAAACGCCTTGCCGCCCAGCGCGTCGGCCCGCTGCAGCGACAGATCGCGCGGACCGATGCCGGCGGTCTCGAAGCCCCGGAAATTCAGGCCACCCTTGTAGTAGCGGTCGTTGATACGAACGCTGTCGCCACTCCAGCCGATGACGTAGCCGGCAGAACCCACGACCGAGAAAATCAGGTCTTTGGTGAACCCGTGGAACCAGCCAGCTTCCAGGTCTGTCCGCAGGAAATTCACGTCGCCGCCCAGACCCGCCAGGTCCTGATTGACGTCGATATAGAAGCCGCGCGTGGCATTGAGGTAGTCGTTCCGGCGATCCAGCCGGGCCCCGTAGCCGACCAGCGAGGTCAATCTGCTACCGACCTGTTCGCAAAGCGAGGCGGACAGAACCACGCCCATCGAAGGATCGCAGAGCAGGCCGTCGATCTGGATATCATCCTGACGCAGGGTGTAGCGGATGGCCCCGCGACTATCGATGCTAAGGGGGAAATTCGCCCGGAACGTGGTG
>JANNFM010000221.1:0-5602 GCA_031379795.1 Alphaproteobacteria bacterium | reverse complement strand
CGCCGGCCGAGAAGGTGGTGTTGGTTTCTACCAACTCCTTGTAAAGGCTGCGGAAGGCGGCCTCGCCGGGTTGTTGCGCCTGAGCGGCAGCGGGCGTGGCGATGGTGAGCGCGGCCAGCGCGACGGCGAGTTTCTTCATGTGGCGTTTCCCCTTGTCGGGGGGCGTTATTCCACCTGGCGTGTGGCGAGCACAAGGGCGAGCCTTCCTCCTTCCCCTTTCCCCCTCATCTGTCATCCCCGCGAACGCGGGGACCCAGGTGTTTTCTGAAACTTCAAGGCTGGCTGGAATAGCGCCTGTTCACACCTTGACCGAAAAAACACCTGGGTTCCCGCGTTCGCGGGAATGACCGAGGTAAATCTATCGAACAGCCGTTGATCCTCACCCCGCCAGCACCGCCGCGGCAAGATCGCGTGACGTCTGGCCGCTCATCCCTTCGGTGGAGGTGTTGGTCATCAGGACGAAGGTGGTTTCGCTGGCCGGATCCACGAACCAGCTGTGGCCATAGACGCCGGCCCAGGTCCAGGCGCCGACGGGCAGGTGATGGGCTGTGGGTGCCGGGTCCAGCATCACCGCACCGCCAAAGCCGAAGCCCCAGCCCGGGCCGCTGGTGACGATGAGGTGGTCGCCGGTCTGGTTGGTCATCATGTCCTGGGCGGTTTCCGCCGAGACCACGGCCCCGCCGCCAGTCCGGATCGCTTCCAGGAAGGCCAGCATGTCAGGCACCGAGCAGGCCATGCCCGCCCCGCCGGAAGGGAATGACGCCGGGTCGAAGACGCGGTCCGGGGCGAACTGGATGCCCGAGAGTTCGGCGAACGGAACTGTGTGGGTGGTTCCCATCTTCACCGGCGGTGTTCCATCGGCATAGGCCACCGCCAGCCGCGCGCGGTCGGTCACGGAAAAGCCGGTGTCAGCCATGCCGAGTTTGCCGGTGACGCGCTCGGCGACGACCTGCGGCAGGGTTCGGCCGGTGGCGGCCTCCATGACTGCGCCCATGACATCCATGCCGACCGAATAGAGCCAGGCCGCGCCGGGTGGGAAGGTCAGGCCGGCGTCGCTGATCCGACGAAGTTCCTCGGGGAAGCCCATGCCCGGCTGGTCCATGCCGTCGGAGACGCCGAGCTTCAGATAGGGACCGTCAGCAGGCTGCATGAAGCCGTACGAGAGGCCCGCCGTGTGGGTCAGCAGGTGTCGCAGTGTGATGGTCGGGACCTGGCCCTGGAACGTAGGCTGGAAGTCCGGCAGCCAGCGGATCACGGGATCATCGAGGCCGATCACCTCGCTCTCGACCAGGCTGAGGGCGGCGGCGGTGACGATGGGCTTGGTCAGAGATGAGGCGCGGAAGATGGCGTCCAGCGTCATGGCCCGGCCCGCCTCACGGTCAGCGTAGCCTGCGGCCCGCGCGTAGGCCAGTTCCCCCCGCCGGGCCACCAGCGCCACGGCGCCGACGATCCGGCTCTCCGCGAGGGCAGCGTCGAGGATGGGGTCCAGCCGCGCGGCCAACGTCGCATCGATCCTGCGTTCCACGGTGGCCATAGCCAAATCCTCCATCACGTGTTTTCAGACGCATAGGCGCTGAGACGCGAGGTCAATCAACCCCGACCGTATTGGGGTTTGCCCTTGGTGGCGTCCAAGTCCGATAATGAGAGTCGACAATTGGGGAGCTGACGGCCTTGCGGGACGGAATTGAAGAGGCGCAGGCCTGGGAAAGCCACAGGCCGAAACTGACCTATCCAATGGCGGTCAAGCCACAGACGGGTGAGGCCGTGGACATCGCGCCCGGCGTCAAGTGGATGCGGATGCCGCTGGGCGGGGCGCTGGCCTTCATCAATGTCTGGGCGATTTCCGAGGGCGACGGCTGGGCCATCGTCGACACCGGCATCGGCGGCGCGGAAACCCGCAACGGCTGGCGCGCCGTGCTCAAGGGCCCCCTGCAAGGCAAGCCGGTGACGCGGGTGTTCGTCACCCACATGCACCCCGACCACATCGGCATGTCAGGCTATTTGACACGCAAGTTTGACGCGGCTTTGTGGATAACGCGGCTGGAGTACATCACCTGTCGCTCGCTGGCGGCGGACACCGGGCGTGAGGCGCCGGAGGATGCGCTGCGGTTCTTTCAAGGTGCCGGCTGGGACGAGGATGCGCTGGAAAACTACCGCGCCCGGTTCGGCGGCTTCGGGCGTGGCTTGCACGCCTTGCCGGACAGCTTCCGGCGCCTGAGTGATGGCGACGAGATCCGGATCGGCGATCACGTCTGGCGCATCGTGGTGGGCTCGGGCCACAGCCCGGAACATGCATGCCTCTATTGTCCGGACCTGAAGCTGATGATCTCGGGCGATCAGGTACTGCCGAAGATTTCCTCGAACGTTTCGGTGTTTCCCACCGAGCCGGACGGCGATCCGTTGACCGACTGGCTGACCTCACTGGCGCGGATCAAGACCCGGATACCGGATGACGTGCTGGTGCTGCCGGCCCACAACGAGCCGTTCCACGGCCTGCACGCGCGGATCGATCACCTGATCAGCGGCCACGAGCGGGGGCTGGAGCGCCTGGCCGCGCTACTGGCTGAACCCAAGCGGGTGGTTGATGTGTTCTCGGTGCTGTTCCGGCGCACCATCGACCAGAACCTGCTGGGCCTGGCCACCGGCGAGAGCCTTGCCCACCTCAACTGCCTGATGGCGCGCGGTCAGGCGGTGCGGGAGCGCGATGCCTCCGGCGTCGACTGGTATCGGGCGTTGGCCTAAAGGCTGACCCCTCAAGCAAGACAACGATTTCTCGAAAGCCCCCTGATATGACCGACCGCATCACCTCACCCTTCGGCGCCAAGTCGACCGCCCGTGACGTGGTGGCGGAGCACGATCTCTCGGGTCAGACGATAATTGTCACCGGCGGCGCCTCTGGTCTGGGGGTCGAGACCGCCCGCGCGCTGGCCGAGGCCGGGGCGGACGTTACCCTCGCCGTGCGCAATGCCGAGGCTGGAGCCGCAGCGGCGGCGGACATGAACATGACCGCAGGAGGCCGCGTTTCGGTGGGTCTGCTGGACCTGTCGGACTTGCCAACCGTGGCCGCCTTCGCCAGCGCCTGGGGCGACAAACCGCTGAACGCCCTGATCAACAACGCCGCCGTCATGGCCTGTCCGCAGGCCTATACCGCTCAGGATCTGGAGATGCAGATCGGCACCAACCATTTTGGCCACTTCCTGCTGACCACCCTGCTGGCCCGGGCTCTGATGAACGGGTCAGAGGATGGACGCGCCAGCCGTGTGGTGTCGCTGTCGTCCATCGGCCATCGCCGCAGCCCGGTGGATTTCGACGACCCGCATTACCGTACGCGCCCTTATGAGAAGTGGGCCGCCTATGGCCAGGCCAAGACCGCCAACGCCCTGTTCGCGGTGGGCTTCAACGACCGGTTCGCGGATCTGGGGATCAACGCCAATTCGGTCATGCCGGGCGGCATCATGACGCCGCTGCAGCGGCACCTGCCCCGGGAAGAGATGATCGCGTTTGGCTGGATGGACGAGACCGGCAAGGTCAATGACCGCTTCAAATCGACCGAACAGGGCGCCGCCACCAGCGTCTGGGCGGCGACAGGGCCGGAAATGGAGGGCGTCGGCGGGTTATATCTGGAGAACTGCGCCCAGGCGCTGCCCTGGACTGAGGCCAATCCGTTCGAAGGCGTAATGCCCTACGCGCTGGATGCAGAGGCCGCCGACCGCCTCTGGGCGCTCAGCGAAGAGACCACGGGCGTGCGCCTGTGAGCCTCTCGATCCGCGTGGCGACAGTCGCTGACGCGCCGTTGATCCTGCAGTTCATCCGCGAACTGGCGGAATATGAGCGAATGCTGGACGAGGTGGAAGCGACCGAAGCCGACATCCGCCGTGACCTGTTCGGAGAGAACCCGCGGAGTTTCTGTGAGATTGCCGAATACCAGGGTCAACCGGTAGGCTTCGCCCTGTGGTTCTACAACTACTCGACCTTCAGGGGGCGGGCCGGGATCTACCTGGAGGACCTGTTCGTTCGCACCGAGGCGCGCGGCGTCGGCGCCGGCAAGGCGCTTTTGCGCAAGCTGGCCCAGCGCTGCGTGGACGCCGAGCTCGGACGACTGGAGTGGGCCGTGCTGAACTGGAACGCGCCCTCGATAGCGTTTTACGACAGCCTGGGCGCCTCGGCGAAGACCGAGTGGACGGTGCGCCGCCTGGACGGCGAAGCGCTGGAAACCCTGGCCGCGTCATGAGCGCGCCGCCGAAGACCGTGCTGACGGTTTCGGCGGAAGAGGCCGAGGCGATCCGGCATGCGGTGCGGACGGCGGATGTGGCGACCCTGGGCGAAGGGCGCGAGCGGGCAGACCTGCATCACGTCGCCGGGCTTGTGGCGTTGCTGTCGGATGAGCGGGTGTCAGGACCGATCTATGATCTGCCGCGACCGATCAACCCCGAGACCGTCACCCGCTGGGTGACGGAGAGCCAGGCCCAGGCGCTGGCGGGTGAGGCGCTGCTGATCGTCAACCTGGATTCCGAGGGCGAGATCGCCGGCTATTCCCGGATCACCGTCTGGCCGGCCCGCTCCGCGGCAGAACTGGCGGGGGCTGTGCGCGCGGATCGGCAGAACCAGGGGCAGGGCGGTCGGGGTATGGCGCACAGCTTCGGCTGGATTTTCGAGACCCTGGGCGTGCGGATGATGTGCCTGACGGCGGCGCTGGACAATATCCGCGTGCAGAAGGGCATTGACGCCGCCGGCTTCGTCCGCATGGGCGAGCGCGATGCTGTGCGACCGGACGGCACGATCCGCCGGTCGATCTATTGGGAAATGACGCGGGACGACTGGCGCCTGCGGCACAGGCTGTAGGCGCGGCAGCGCCCCCTCCGACGGCTACGCCGCCACCTCCCCCGCAAGCGGGTGAGGAACTGGAGTCGGACGTTCCTCACCCGTGAAACGGGGGAGGGGGACCGCGAAGCGGTGGAGGGGGCGCTGGGTTAGACCCTAAGGTCGACGAAGTTGCCGACGGTGCGGATTTGAGACTGCTGGGCGCGGCGGGCGGTCTCAACGGTGACCGAAATCTCGGCTTCGATGCGGGCCTGCGGGGTAAGTTTCAGCA
Source organism: Alphaproteobacteria bacterium (assembly GCA_031379795.1). GTDB lineage: Bacteria > Pseudomonadota > Alphaproteobacteria > Caulobacterales > Caulobacteraceae > Phenylobacterium. The sequence continues at coordinate 510 of JANNFM010000221.1, read as the reverse complement.
GGGTGATCCGGTCAACGCCACGCTCGGCCAGCACCTGATCGCGGATCTGGTCGCGGCTTTCCACGGTGCGATTGGCTGGCTGCACGGCGCGCAGGGCCTGGGCCCGCATGCGATCCGTCGCCGCGAACGCCAGTTCGCGGGTCGATGCGCCAGGTTGGGACAGTCCGAGATACATGGCCAGACGCCTCGCAACGGAGGCGCCAGGCCCGCTTTACCTCCCCCGCGAAGCGGCTACGGCATTCACACATCTGGCTTGAAGGCGGGCTCGGTGTCTGATTCCTTTGTGTGGGATTGGATACGGAGTGCGGGTGATGGAGATGAGGCTGGGGCGGTTTGGGGACCGCCGCCTGGAAAAAGGGGGGTCTTTCTACTGGGCCGTCTGTTGGGGGTGGGAGCGCGGGCGGTGCGGGTGCGTCGGCTGGGTGGGGACCGTGCCGGGGAGATCCGCCTGACGCGGTTTCTTCGCAATGCCGCCGTGACGCCGGGCGAGATGGTGGCGCAGGCCGCAGG
>JANNFM010000214.1:0-19015 GCA_031379795.1 Alphaproteobacteria bacterium | reverse complement strand
CCGACATCGAGCAGATCCGCTGGATCTTCCTGGTGGCGGCCATCGTGTCGTTTGCGCTGGCGGCCTACAGCCTGACCCTGCCGCACACCCCGCCGCGTCGCGAGGCCGAGGGCGTCGACAAGCTGGCCTGGCGGCGTGCGGTCAAGCTGCTGGGCGTGCCATTCGTGGGGGTGCTGTTTGCGGTCACCTTCATCGATAGCGTGATCCACAACGGCTACTTCGTGATGGCCGACGGGTTCCTGACCAATCGCGTCGGCATCGCCGGCAACCTCAGCATGGTGGTGCTCAGCCTGGGCCAGCTGGCCGAGATCGGCACCATGCTGATCCTGGGCCCGGTGCTGGTGAAGCTGGGCTGGAAGCTGACCATGATCATCGGGGTGCTGGGCCACGCGGCGCGGTTCGCGGTGTTCGCCTTCTTTGCCGACAGCGTGGCCGTGATCGTGGCGGTGCAGTTGCTGCACGGCGTCTGCTACGCCTTCTTCTTCGCCACGGTTTACATCTTCGTCGACGCCGTCTTCCCCAAGGACGTGCGTTCCAGCGCCCAGGGCCTGTTCAACCTGTTGATCCTGGGGTTCGGCAGTGTGGTGGCCAGCTTCCTGTTCCCGACGCTGATCGGCCGACTGACCACGAAGGTGACCGACGTCAGTGGCGCCGAACTCCAGATCGTCGACTACCAGACCCTGTTCCTGGTCCCGACCGGGATGGCGCTGGCCGCGGTGATGATCCTGGCCCTGTTCTTCCGCCCGCCGACCCGAGGTCCCGAAACGGTCGCCGAGGCCTGACCATGATTGGAGCTGCCCCATGTTCCCCAGCCATCTTCACCGGCGGAGCTTCCTGGCCGCTGGCCTTGCGGCGATGACCGCGACCGGCGCAGAGGCCGCTGCGAAGCCGTTCTTCAAGCGCCACGGCCTGCCCATCGGCTTGCAGCTCTATACCCTGGGTCCGGAAGCGCAGGTTGACCTGCCCGCCACCTTCGCTGCCGTGGCCGGGATCGGTTATCGCGCGGTGGAGCTTCCGGGGCTGTTGCTGGCGCGGGCCGGCGAGGTGCGGGCCGCGCTCGACAAGACCGGGCTGGTCTGCCCCAGCGTCCACATCCAGCCGCGCGGCGGGCCGAACGACGCGGCGTTCAACAATGACCTGGGCAAGCTGGGCGCGGCGCTGAATACCATCGGCGTCAAGACCGCCGTCGCGCCGATCTTCCTGATCCCCGAACGCTTCGACCTGAAACCGCAGCCGGGCGAGGACCGCGGCGGGGTGCTGCGTCGCATCGGGGCCGGGATGACCGTCGACGACTGGAAACTGAACGCCGATTTCATGAACGACAAGGCGCGGGGCCTGAAGGCGTCCGGGATCAAGGTCGCCTACCACAACCACAATTTTGAGTTCGCACCGCTGGGCGACACCAACGGCTTCGAGATCCTGCTGAAGCACACCGACCCTGCGTTGGTCTCCTTTGAACTGGACGTCGGCTGGGTGGCCGCCGCCGGCATTGATCCGGCCAAGGTGTTTGCGCACCACAAGGGCCGCTTCACCCAGATGCACGTCAAGGACATCAAGGCCTCGACCAAGCCCAACTATGTGCTGAGCATGGACCCGACCGAGGTGGGTTCGGGCAGGTTGGACTGGAAGACGTTGTTGCCCGCGGCCCATGCGGCGGGCGTGCGCGGTTACTATCTGGAGCAGGAGCCGCCGTTCACCCGGCCGCGCATCGAGGCCGCGAAGATCGGGTTCGACTATCTGGCGGGTCTGAAGGCCTGATGTCGGGCGAACCCCTGCGTCTGGCCATGGTGGGCGGCGGTCCCGGGGCTTTCATCGGGCCGGTCCACCGTATGGCCGCCGAGCTGGACGGACGGATGCGTCTGGTGGCCGGAGTGTTCAGTCGTGATCCGGTCAAGAATGCTCAGGCCGCGCGGGAATGGGGGGTCGCGCCTGACCGCACCTATGGCGACCACCGCCAGATGTTCGCCGCCGAAAGCACGCGCACCGATGGCGCGCAGCTGGTGGCCGTGACGACGCCGAACCACCTGCATTTTGATGTGGCGGCCAGCGCGCTCGACGCCAGCCTGCATGTGATGAGCGACAAGCCGGCCACCCTGAACCTGGCCGAGGCGCGTGAGCTGGCGCGGCGGGTCACGGCGTCCGGGCGGCTCTATGGCCTGACCCACGTCTATACCGGCTATCCGATGGTGCGTGAGGCGCGAGAGATCGTGCGCCGGGGCGACCTGGGGGCCGTGCGCAAGGTGGTGGTGGAGTACGCGCAGGGCTGGCTCTCGCGTCCCCTCGAACACGGCGCCGATAAACAGGCGGGGTGGCGGGCGGATCCGGCGCAGTCAGGCGTCGGCGGCTGCATCGCCGACATCGGGGTCCACGCCTTCAACATTGCCGAGTTCGTGAGTGGCGCGCGCGTCGAGCGCCTGTGCGCCGATCTGGCCCGCGTGGTGCCCGGGCGCACTCTGGACGATGACTGCAACGTACTGCTGCGGTTTGCGGGCGGCGCGCGGGGCGTGCTGATCGCCTCGCAGATCTCGGCGGGCGCCCGCAACGGTCTGCGGATCAGCGTCTACGGTGAAAAGGGCAGCCTCAGCTGGTCGCACGAACGGCACGCAGAATTGACGGTGGACTGGCTGGAGGCGCCGACCCAGGTGCTGCACGCCGGATCGCCTTGGCTCAGCGCGTCAGCAAGGGCGGCGTCGCGCATCCCCACCGGCCACCCGGAAGGCTTCATCGAGGCCTTCGCCAACCTCTACCGCGACTTCGCCGATGCCATTGCCGAGGGGCGTCGTGACACCGGGCTGGTCCCGGGGATCGCCGAGGCCGTGCGCGGCATGGCCTTTGTGGAGACTGCCGTGGCCGCCAGCGGGGCTGGCTGGGTCGACCTGGACGGGAGCCTGCCATGAAGACGCTGAGAGGGCCGGGCATCTTCCTGGCGCAGTTCATTGGCCCCGAGGCGCCGTTCAACAGTCTGGACGCCATCGCCGAATGGGTAGCGGGGCTGGGCTATGTCGGCGTGCAGATGCCGACGGGCGATGCGACCTCGTTCTTTGATCTGGCGCTGGCCGCCGAGAGCCAGACCTATTGCGATGAAATCGTCGGGCGGCTGGCGCAGCACGGCCTGGTGATCACCGAGCTGTCCACGCATCTGCAGGGCCAGTTGGTGGCGGTGCATCCGGCCTATGACGACCTGTTCGACGGCTTCGCGCCGGTGGAGACCCACGGCAAACCTGCGGCCCGCCAGGAATGGGCGGTCAGCCAGTTGAAGGCGGCGGCCAAGGCCAGCCAAAGGCTGGGTCTATCGGCCCACGCGACCTTCTCCGGCGCCCTGGCCTGGCCCTATTTCTACCCCTGGCCACAGCGCCCCACCGGCCTGATCGAGGAGGCGTTTACCGAACTGGGCCGACGCTGGCGGCCGATCCTCGACGCCTTTGATGAGGCCGGCGTCGATGTCTGCTACGAGATCCACCCCGGCGAAGACCTGCACGACGGCGCCACCTTTGAGCGGTTCGTGGACGAGGTGGGCGGCCACGCGCGGGCCTGCATCCTCTACGATCCCAGCCATTTTATGCTGCAACAACTGGACTATCTGGACTTCATCGACCGCTATCACGACCGCATCCGCGCGTACCATGTGAAGGACGCCGAGTTCCGTCCGAACGGCCGCTCGGGCGTCTATGGCGGCTATCAGTCGTGGGTTGATCGACCGGGCCGATTCCGATCGCCGGGTGACGGCCAGGTGGATTTCAGGGCGATCTTTTCGAAATTGGCGCAGTACGACTTCCCCGGCTGGGCGGTGCTGGAGTGGGAGTGCGCGCTGAAGCACCCCGAAGACGGTGCCCGCGAAGGTGCTCCGTTTATCCGCGACCACATCATCCGGGTAACCGACCGGGCGTTTGATGACTTTGCGGCGTCCGGCGTGGATGCGGGTCGGAATCGGCGGTTGCTGGGACTGTAGGGTCACTCCTCAACACCGCTCATCCCGGCGAATGCCGGGACCCAGATGGAATGGCGATGGGGCGGGTTCTATCGCCTCGCAGCGATTCCAATCAGCCCTTCAGCCTTGAGATCTGGGTCCCGGCGTTCGCCGGGATGAGCGGATGTTGTTGAAGTTGTTGGCTTCAATTTGAGCCCGAGCCCTAAAGCGCCGCCAGCACGGCATCGCCCATCTGGACGGTGGTCAGTGAGCCGCCCAGATCCCGCGTGCGGGCACCGTCGGCCAGCGTGCGGCCCACGGCGGCATAGAGCCGGTCCGCTTCCGCCGGACGACCCAGCGACCAGCGCAGCGCCATCTCGAACGACAGGATCGAGGCCAGGGGGTTGGCGACGCCTTGCCCGGCGATATCCGGCGCGGAGCCGTGGATGGGCTCATAGAGGCCGGGCGTTCCCGCCACGCCCAGCGCCGCCGAGGGCAGCATGCCGAGCGAACCTGTCAGCTGGGCCGAGATATCCGACAGGATGTCGCCGAACAGATTGTCGGTGACCAGCACGTCGAACTGTTTGGGGTTCTTGACGATCTGCATGGCGGCGTTGTCAGCCAGGATGTGCTCCAGCTCGACGTCGGCGTAGTCGCGGGCGTGCAGGGCGGTGACGACGCGGCGCCACAGCAGGCCCGAGTCCATCACATTGGATTTCTCGGCGCTGGTCACCTTGTTGCGCCGGCCCCGGGCCAGTTCAAAGGCCACGCGGGCGACGCGTTCGATCTCCATGGTCGTATAGACCTGGGTGTCGACCGCGCGCTGACCGCCACCCGGCAGATCCTCGATGAACCGGGGTGCACCGAAGTAGATGCCCCCGGTCAGTTCGCGCACGATCATCAGGTCCAGCCCCTCGATCACCTCGCGCTTGAGGCTGGAGGCGTCGGCCAGGGGCTGGAAGCACAGCGCCGGGCGCAGGTTGGCGAACACGCCCATGCCGGCGCGCAGGGCGAGCAGGCCAGCCTCGGGGCGCTTGTCACGCGGCGCGTTTGCCCACTGGGGTCCGCCTACGGCACCCATCAAGACGGCCTTGGCGGCCTTGGCGGCGGCCAGGGTGTCGTCGGTCAGGGGACTGCCGTGCTGGTCAAAGCTGATGCCGCCGAACGGGCCTTCCGTGATTTTCAGATCCGGCGTCAGCGCCTCGGCCACGCGCCGCGCCTGAGCGGTCACTTCCGGCCCGATCCCGTCGCCGGGCAGGAGCAGCAGGTCGGTCATGGTGAGGTCCCTTGGATTGATAGTTGTCAGATCGGGCGCGCTCTCCTCCCCCGACGGGTGAGGAGAAAACGGTTGTGCGCCTGCTAAAGCGCGCGTTCGGAGGCGACCTCATAGAGGCTGAGCTTGCGCTCGAAAACCCCAAGCTCGGCGCCGGCTGCGCGCCAGGGGGCCATGTGGGGGGCCTTGAAGTGCGCCTCGATGGCGGCCTGATCGCGCCAGACTTCGAACACCCGGACCAGGCCGTCATCCTTGGCGTCGAAACCGTAGGAATAGGTCTCGCAGCCATCCTCGGCCCGGCTGGCGGCCAGCATGGTGTGCATGTGCGGGCGAAGCTTTTCGATGTTCTCGGGCGGAACCCGGACCGTACCGGCGACGATGACCTTCATGCCGTCTCCAGCCAGGGCTGGGCCAGAGCCCGCTTCGTCTCGTAGCTGTCGATGGAGGTGGTCTTGCCCAGCGTCTCGCCGATGGCGTCCAGACCCAACAGCATCTTCTGTTTGCGCTGCGGGTCGATGTCGAAGGTGAAGACCTTGCCGGACGGCGAGGTGACGCGCTGGGTCTCCAGATCGATGCTGACCACGTGGTTGCCGCCCCGGGCCTCGTCCATCAACTGGGCAACCTCGTCGGCCTTCAGCACCACCGGCAACAGGCCGTTCTGGAAGCAGTTGTTGTAGAAGATGTCGGCGAAGCTGGTGGAGATCACCGCCTTGACGCCGAAATCCATCAACGCCCAGGGCGCATGTTCCCGGCTGGACCCGCAGCCGAAATTGTCGCCGGTGACCAGCACGCCGCAGCCCTTGTACTCGGGCCGATTGAGCACGAAGTCCGGCTTCTCCACGCCCTGTTCGTCAAATCGCAGGTCGTAGAACAGCCCCTTGGCCAGCCCCGCCCGCTCCACGGTCTTGAGGAACTGTTTCGGGATGATCTGGTCGGTGTCGATATTGGCCAGCGGCAGGGGCGCCGACTTGGCGTCGAGGCGGGTGAAGGGTTCCATCAGCGGGGTTCCGGAAGGGTTTGAGTTATGACCCAGGTATCGCTTCTGCGCGCCGTTTGAGGCCCCGCGCCGCTCACAATTTCGGCGGTGCAGGTCGCGCGGGCGACCAAACCAGACCGCAGATCGACTTCATACCGGCACCGGTCTTGCCGCTCGAGCGTCATCTTTGCAAGCGCGGCGCGAGCCTCTCCGATTTTGTCACTGGGAACGTTTGCAAGCATACGCTCCACCAGGGCCGCCACGGTTTGGCTTGCGGATTTCGGCTCGAATGCCTGCTGCCAAGCAATCACGGCATGGCCGGCTTCTCGATCCAGGCTCTCCAAGCGAAACATGCCCAAGCTATGGATAGGCGGCCCCCCGAGCGGACTGGGCAGGTCGTCTTCGTATTTGACTTCACGGCCGACCTCGAGATCGGAACCCTGGACCAACGCCAATCGGCCAAGATCCTGCGTCGCCATAGCCATAATGCTCGCATCGGTCAGGTTCGGGAGAGGGTTTGAGCTGTTCGCCGACGAACCCATCGTCTTGAGCATCGCAGCAAAAGCAGTGCGCAGCTCGTCCATGTTGAGCACGCGTCCGGGCGTCAGGGTTTCATCAACCTCGACAATAATCGGAATTTCGAAAGCGGTAGCTGTCCCAAGTTCAGGTGGGCTTCCCGGTCCCAGGGTCGTGGTTACAGGCGTGACGGTCAAACGCCCGGCACCCTTCGCGCCCGCCTTCCAAGTAATTCTGGATACTGTGGTGACAGACCAAGCTTCAGTCTTGCCTGCACGATCGCTCTTGCGCCCATGTTCGACTGAAAGCGTCCACGTCGCGCCGTCCTTTAACCGCACAGGGATGGGCTCAGCCATTGCGACGTTTGTAACGAGCGCTAGCATCAGACCCGCAACAACTTTCACGCCAACACTCCTTCTGCGTTCTGTTGCAGCATCAGCGTCGGTACGCCCCCCGGCGCATCGCGCACGGTAAACACTTTGGTTCCGGCCTTGCGGCCGGTGCGGACCTCCGAGACGTTGAACCCCTCAGCGATCATCCGGGCGCGGGCCGCCTCGGGATCGGTGACCCGCCAGGCCAGACCGCCGAAGCTGTCGGGGCCGTCGGTGGGGGCGGTTTTCAGGCTGGCGGCCACCTCGAACACAGCGCTGCCACAGCGGAAGAACAGTTGCCGCACGCCCCACTGTTCATTGGAGCGATCCAGCCGCAGGTCCATGCCGAATTTGGCGCCATAGATGCCGACGGCGCGGTCGGCGTTGGGGGTTTGCACGACCACGTGGTCTAACTCGGAGACCGCTGCAGCCTCGTCGCCGGTAGCCAGCGAGGTGGTGGGCGCGCGGCGCGGCCAGAGCAGGAAGTTAAGGCCCGCCGCCTGAACGCGGGTCAGGGTGCCCATGGGTTCCACGGACAATCCGCGCCGTTCCAGCAGGCGGGTCGATGCGGCCACGTTATCGACCTGAAACGCGGCCAGCCACTGGCCTTCGCCGGCCTCGTCAAGGCGCTGGCGAACCTGATGGCCCGGGTGATCGTCGCCGGGGGCGATGACTTCCAGCGCCATGTTGGGAAACCGGAACCAGGCCCGATGCGCGCCATCGCCCGGCTCCAGATCAGGCTCGCGCCCGAACATCCGGCGATAGCCGTCAACGGCGGCGTCAAAATCGCGGACCGCGATGGCGATGTGGTCCAGGGCGGTGATCATGATGTCAGACCCATAGCACGGAGAGGCCGTCATAGCGGCCCAGCGTTCGGTCATGGGTGACAAGCGTGAGACCCTCCACCAAGGCTTGAGCGATGATCAGACGGTCGAACGGATCGCGGTGGTGCAGTGGCAGATCGCGGAGCGCGACTGCGTGTCTAATGGCGACGGGCAAGGCCTCGATGTCGTTGGCGGCCATGATGCTTACGAACCCGGGGCCTGGGTCTGTCTCGACCGCAGCCGGTAGCTGAAGCTTGCCCAATCCGCTTTTGATGCACAGTTCCGCGACGCTCGCAGCGCTCAGAAAGAGGTCGGCCTCGCCGTCTTCGATAGCGTCGCGGGCCGCCTGCGGGATCGGCCGATTCCCTTCCACCAGCCACATGAACACATGGCTGTCGAGCAGGTAGCGCGTCATGTTTCGCCATCGTCTGGAGGGAAGACGGGTCCGTCCTCCCAGAGCGCGATCTCTTCATCCGTGGTTTCCGGGAAGACATCGGGCGCTTTCCAGCCGTAGTCACGACCCCATTGTCCGAAGACCCGCCGGGGCCGCTTGGGAGGCCCCGCCAGGGCAACAATCCGCGCGCAGGGCTTGCCGTTCTTGGCGATGATGACCTCTTCGCCGGCCGCCGCTTCCTCGACCAGCGACGACAGGTGGGTCTTCGCCTCGTAGAGGTTGACCTGTTTCATGGCCTGAAAATGCGCCCCTTGACCAGGTTGGTCAACCTTACAGGAAATCCCGCACATCGGCGATGTGGCCGGCGATGGCGGCAGCGGCGGCCATGGCGGGGCTCATCAGGTGGGTGCGGCCGCCGCGGCCCTGGCGGCCCTCGAAGTTGCGGTTGGAAGTGGAGGCACACCGCTGGCCGGGGGTCAGCCGGTCGGGGTTCATCCCCAGGCACATCGAACAGCCCGGCTCGCGCCATTCGAAGCCGGCGGCCTTGAAGATGGCGTCCAGCCCCTCTTCCTCGGCCTGATGGCTGACAAGGCCCGAGCCCGGCACCACCATGGCCCGCACGTGCGGCGCCACCAGACGGCCGTTCAGAAACGCGGTCTGCACACTGGCGGCCGCGGTGCGCAGGTCTTCGATCCGGCTGTTGGTGCAGGACCCTATGAACACCACATCGACCTTCGCCTCGGTCATCGGCTGGCCGGCGGTCAGGCCCATGTAGTCAAGGGCGCGGGCGATGGCGGCCTGCTTGTCGGGCGCATCGAAGTCGGCCGGATCGGGCGCGCGGCCGGTGACGGGCACAACGTCTTCCGGGCTGGTACCCCAGGTGACCAGGGGCGCGATGGTGGCCGCATCCAGATGAATCTCGCGGTCGAACACCGCGTCGTCGTCGGTGAAGAGGGTTTTCCAGTAGCTGAGCGCCATCTCCCAGCCGCCGCCCTTGGGGGCCGCCGGGCGACCCATCAGATAGGCAAAGGTCGTCTCGTCCGGTGCCACCAGGCCCGCACGCGCGCCCGCCTCGATGGTCAGGTTGCACAGCGTCATGCGGCCTTCCATCGACAGCGCCCGGACTGCTGACCCGGCATATTCGATCACCGATCCCGTGCCGCCGGCGGTGCCGATCGCGCCGATCACGGCCAGCGCAAAGTCCTTGGCACCGACGCCCGGGGCGGGAACGCCCTCGATGTTCACGCGGAAGTTCTTCGATTTCTTCTGGCGCAAGGTCTGGGTGGCCAGCACATGTTCGACCTCTGACGTCCCTATGCCCTGGGCCAGAGCGCCGAACGCCCCGTGGGTCGAGGTGTGGCTGTCGCCGCAGACGATAGTCATGCCTGGCTGGGTGCGGCCCTGTTCCGGCCCCACCACATGGACGATGCCGTTGCGGATATCGCCCATCGGGAAGTACTCGATCCCGAAGTCTGTGACGTTCTTCGTCAGGGTCTGCAACTGCAGACGCGCTTCCTCGTCGGCCACGGCATAGACCCCCAGGGCCTGACCCTCGGTCGGTACATTGTGGTCGGCCACAGCCAGGGTGCGGTCGGGCCGGCGTACGGCGCGGCGGTTGGCGCGAAGCCCCGCAAACGCCTGCGGTGTCGTCACCTCGTGGATCAGGTGCAGGTCGATGTAGAGGATCGCCTCGCCGTCGGCCACATCGACCACGTGCGCGTCCCAGATCTTGTCATAGAGGGTCTTGCCGGACATGGGGCGCATGTAGGTCTTCAGGACGGTCTGCGTCCAGTGCCCGGTGGTGTGAAAGTCGAGTGTCAGGCGGCGGCCGGGAGCTGTTCAGCTGGCAAGGACCCCATGCCAGCCAGCGCCGCCCGCAAAGCGACGGGGAGCGGGGTGCGGGGCTCTGCCTCCAGAGCCGCGATCAAACGGGCATTGTCGAGCAGCACAGGCCGGTCCCAGAGGTACTTCATTTCAACCAGTTCCCGCAGGGTCTCGTTGAACGGTGCGATGACGCCCAGCACGAACCAGGGCAGTCGACCGACGTTGATCTTGCGACCCGCTGCGACCTGCAGGGCGTCGACGAAGTCCTGCCCAGTGACCTGCTGGCCCCGGAAGTGAAAGACCTCGAATGGACCGAGGTCGGTTTCCAACAAGCGCACAAAGGTCTCGGCGAGATCGGGCAGATAGGCCCAGGCATGCGGGATCTCCAGCGGCCCCGGATAGCTGACAGCGGTGATCGGGCGTCCGGGCTTCACCAGGGCCTGAGCAAACATGCTGCCGCCGGTTGGCGTTGGGCCGAAGAAGTCCCCGGCGCGCACGATCAGGCTACGAACCCCCTCTGCGGCGGCGGCCCGAAGCGCCACTTCCATCTGGACCCGGATGGCACCCTTGCGGCTGATCGGCGTCTGGGGCGAGGTTTCGGAGATCAGCGGCACGGCGTCATCTCCGAAGTTGTAGACGTTGCCTGGCAACAGGATCCGCGCGCCGGACGCTCTGGCGGCCGCGATGGTGTTGTTCAGCATCGGCATGAGCAGGCCGGCCCAGTTCCTGTAGCCCGCAGGGTTGACGGCATGGACGATGATCTGTGCGCCGTGGGCGGTCGCCACGACGTCGGACTCGACCATGGCGTCGCCCTTCACCCACTCCAGATCGACGCGATCGGTCCTGGCCTTGTCAGGATTGCGGTTCATGGCGCGCACCCGCCAGCCGGCAGCCACGAGCCGGCCGGCCAGCGCGCCGCCAAGGCCGCCCGTGGCGCCGATCACCAGGGCGAGGGGTTTGGGGGATGCGGTCATGTGAGGTCTCCGTTCGCCCGAAACCTGAGCCCGCACGCCTGCGAACGGAATTGCCTTTTCAGGCAGAACAGCTATTCGTCAGCGTATGCCTGACACGCCGGACTGGGACCTGCTGCAGAGCCTTCATGCGGTGCTGGAGGCTGGGAGTTTCTCGGCCGCCGCCAAGATCCGGCACCTGACCCAGCCGACGCTGGGCCGTCATATCGACCAGCTCGAACGCCAACTGGGCGCGCCCCTGTTTCTGCGAAGTCCACGTGGCCTTCAGCCCACCGATCTGGCGACCTCGTTCCTGCCGCATCTGGCCGACATGCACGCCGCCGCCAGCGCGGCCGGACGCGACGCCAGCGGTGTCGCCAGCGGCGAGGGCGGTGTCGTGCGGGTCGCCGCCGCTGAAATTGTCGGTATCGAAGTGCTGCCGGAGATCCTCACCCAGTTCCATCAGGCGCATCCGGGGATCGATGTCGAGCTGTCGCTGTCCAACAAGATGGAGGACCTGACGCGGCGCGATGCGGACGTTGCTGTGCGCATGTCACGACCCACCCAGAACAGTCTGGTGGCGAAGAAGGTCGGCGACCTTAGTCTCGGCTTCTACGCCACCCCGGACTACATCGCGCGCAACGGCCAGCCCCAGAATTTCGAAGAGCTGAGGAAACACACGCTGATCGGCTTCGACCGGAACTTTCCGGCGCTGGTCAACCAGCTCAATATCGGCCTGCCGATCACGCGGGACCTGTTCGCCTTGCGCACCGATAACGACGCCGCCCAGCTTGCCGCCCTGAAGGCTGGCTTCGGCATCGGCGTCTGCCAGCATCAGGTTGGCCGACGCAACGGCATGATCGCGGTTCTGCCCGGCGCCTTCAGCTTCAAGATGGAAGTCTGGATCTGCATGCACGAGACCCTGCGCGGCACGCCGCGTATCCGCCTGATGTTCGATCATCTGGCCAAGACCCTGGCGGCTTATGTGGCCGAGGTCCCGTGACAACCTACGCCGGTAGCTGCCTGTGCGGTCAGGTGCGGTGGGCGGCGACGGGCGAGCCGACCAATGTGCGCGTATGTCACTGCAGGCTCTGCCAGAAGGCCACCGGCGGACCGTTTTTCGCGCGGGCGATCTTTCGCGCCGATGACATCAGCTGGAGCGGTGACACAACCTGCTGGCCGAGCTCGCCGCGCATTGACCGGTTGTCCTGCGCCCGCTGTGGAACCCCGATGTTTGCCAGGCCCAAGGATGCCCCGGCGCGCCTCGGCGTGTCGCTTTCAACGCTGGACGACCGCAACGCCATCGCGCCCACAGTCCATATCTGGGTCAGCGAACAGCTGGACTGGCTCAAGCTGGACGACGGCCTGCCGCAGTGCGCTGAGGGCTTCAGGTAGACTTTCGGCAGGTGACATTGAGCCAACTCTGAAGTGAAAAGTCGGCACGGCTATCCTTGGTGACGTACATTTCAAGCAGGCTGAGCCCGCTGATGCCGGCCAGCAATTCCGTCATCCGTGTCTCGTCAAAATCCGTGAAGTGTCGATCTGCTTCAATCCGCTCTTCAGTGCCAAGCTTGAATGACGCCCAGAGGATGCCGCCGGGAACCAGGGCGTCGCGAAGTCTTCCGAGGGTGTCCGGGAGATCGCTGGCCGGAACGTGCAGTAGCGACGCACACGCCCAGATTCCATCGAACCTGTCTCGCCACACGATCTGGTCAAAGGTCATGACCTCGACGGGCAGTCCGACGTGTACTTGCGCCAGCGCAGCGAGACTGGGCGCCGCCTCGATCGCTGTGACCCTGAAGCCGAGATCCCGAAACACCCTTGCGTCGCGACCTGAACCGCAACCCGCGTCCAGAACGGCGGCGCCCGGCTTCAGGAAACCGAGAAAGCGACTCTGCGTCGCGCTCATGTCGACATTTACGGTGCGCTGGAAAAACCAGTCCGCGTTGTCCTCGTAAAAGCTGATGCTCAAAGCAACCTCCTAGAGCGCCTTCACCCGGTTTACATGGCCCATCTTGCGGCCTGCCTTGGCGTCGCGTTTGCCGTAGAGGTGGATGCGCGTCTCTGGCTCATGGGCCAGTCGGGCCCAGGCGTCGACCTCGTCGCCCAACAGGTTCAGCATCTCGACGCGGGCGTGCGGGGTCGTGGGTCCCAATGGCCAGCCGGCGACGGCGCGGATGTGTTGCTCGAACTGATCGACCTCGCAGCCGTCCTGGGTCCAGTGGCCGGTGTTGTGGACGCGGGGCGCAATCTCATTGACCAGCAGTTGGCCGTCCTTGAGCTCAAACAGTTCGATCCCCACCACGCCCACATAGTCCAGCCCCCGGAGGATGCGCATGGCGATGCGCTCGGCCTGATCGGCCAGCGCAGGGGTCACGATTGTTGGCGCCATCGAGCGCCGCAGGACGCCATTTTCGTGATGGTTTTCCGCCAGCGGATAGATCGCCGTGGCGCCGTCGCGACCCCGGGCGGCGATAATCGACAGCTCGCGGACGAAATCGGCGGGCGCCTCCAGAATGACTGGCACACTTCCCAGTTCGGCAAAGATCCGCGCGGCGTCGGCAGGGTGCTCCACCCAGCGCTGGCCCTTGCCGTCATAGCCTTCGCGCCGCGTCTTCATCAGCACCGGCGCACCCATGGCCAGGGTTGCGGCGGTCGCTTCCTCCGGCGTTGACGCCGGCGAGAACGCCACCGTCGGGGCGCCGTTGGCGTTCAGGAACTGCTTCTCGGCCACGCGGTCCTGGGCCACCGCCAGCGCCTCTGGGCCGGGGGCTACCTCGACACCCAGCGCCTGAAGCGCGGTAACCGAGCGGGCGGGCACGTTCTCGAACTCATAGGTCACGACGCTGGCCACGGCGGCCAGCGCTTTCAACGCGGCATGGTCGGTGTAGGGACCGACGATGGTATGAGCCGCAACGCGTCCGGCAGGACTGTCAGCGTCGCGCTCAAGCACGGCCACATCGAAGCCCAGCCGCGCTGCGGCCAGCGCCAGCATGCGGCCAAGCTGCCCGCCCCCGAGAATGCCGAGGGTGGAGCCGGGGGGAAGCGGGAACTCGGCCATATGTCTCTACTCTACTCGACAGCCTCGGAGACGCTGGCGGTCTGATTCGCGGCGAAGGCGGCCACGCGTTCGGCCAGGGCCGTATCCGACAACGCCAGGATGCGGGCGGCCATCAGCGCGGCGTTTTTGGCGCCCGGCTCACCGATAGCCAGGGTGCCCACAGGAATGCCGCCGGGCATCTGGACGATGGACAACAGGCTGTCCATGCCCTTGAGCGCCTTTGACTCGATGGGAACGCCCAGGACGGGCAGGTCGGTCAGGGATGCGGTCATGCCCGGCAGGTGGGCGGCCCCGCCGGCACCAGCGATGATCACCTTGAATCCGGCTGCTTTTGCGCCCTTGGCGAAGGTGTACATGCGCTCCGGCGTCCGGTGCGCCGAGACCACCCTGGCCGCGTAGGCGACCCCCAGGCTGTCCAGCATTTCGGCCGCGTGGCGAAGGACCGGCCAGTCGGACCGGCTTCCCATGATGATGGCTACGGGCGCGCTCATGTAGCTTTCAATTCCTGACTGGGGCCCCGAAAAGGCGCGGAGTATAGGCGCCACCTTTGCACACACAACCGACCCCGGTTAGAATCCCTTAACCGCTTTCACGCGGAATGCCGTTAACCATATCGGGGATCAGGCGATGAAGGTCACTGGCGCACGGAATGAGCCGCTCGCGGCCACGCGCAAGCGTACATCGACGGCGGCTGGCTCAACACCTGCGGCGGCCAGCGGCCGGGCCGACAGCACCAGTTTTCTGGGTGTGCCTGCAGCCGAAATGACACCCTCGGTGCAGGCTGCGATCCAGACCCTTCTGGGTGAACTGGACGCGCTGCGAAACGACGTCAGCCAGCTGAAATCCCGGCTGAAGGCGGCGGAAGACCTGGCGGACCGCGACGCCTTGACACCCCTGTTGAACCGGCGCGGTTTCCTGAGGGAATTGGGTCGGGTGCGCACATTCGCCCAGCGCTACGGCTCACCGGCCAGCCTGGTCTATTTCGACCTGGACGGCTTCAAGGCCATCAACGACCGCTACGGCCATGCGGCGGGCGACGCGGCGTTGCAGGCGGTGGCAGAGCGGTTGCTGGCCAATGTTCGGGAAAGCGATGTCGTGGGCCGGATGGGGGGCGACGAGTTCGCCATGGTTCTGGTGCAGACCGATCAGACCACGGCGGAGGCCAAGGCCGCCGCCCTGGCCGACACGATGGAACGCGAGCCGATTGTGTTCGGAGACGCCAGCGCGCCGATCCGGCTGAGCTATGGGGTGTGCGAGATTGCGGCAAACACCGAACCGGAAGCCTTGATCGCCGCAGCCGACGCCGCAATGTTCACTGCCAAGCGGTTGCGCAAAGCGAGCTAAGCCAGAATATCCGGGTTCAGATAGTCCTCGATGCGTGAGATTTCGTCCTTGAGGATCAGCTTTTTGCGTTTGAAGCGGCCGATGACGATCAATTCCGGCAGCGGCGCATTCGACAGCGCCTGAATCGCCGCATCCAGATCGCTATGGTCCTGACGCAGTTCCCAGAGACGGGCTTCCAGGGCTTCATCGGTAAAGGTCGAATAGTCCATCGTGTGTATTCGATCCTATTCGAGGGTCGTGGCAAGTGCGGACAAGGCGGCTTCCGGCGCAGCTTCACCCCAGGCCAGGCTCGCTGCGCGAAGCACTGCCAGCGGTGGCGCGTCACCGGTTTCGCCAGCAAGGCTCTCCAGGGTTTCCATCAGCAGCCTCTCTGCGGCCAGTTCCAAACCCTTGACCGCTGTCCGAAGCTGTTCACGCGCGTCGTCGGGGAAGGGGGCCAGGGCGGGTTTCAGGGCCCGCCGCACTTCCCGCAGAGGCACGAGGGCCGTTTGGTCCCAAGCCCGCGCCACCGCCGCCGCGCGGGCCAGCAGATCAACATCCGTGGTCCGGGTGCGGACGGCCCAGAGCAGGTAGCTGGTGTTCTGGTTGTGGAGATCCTGCAGTTCAAGTGTCTCGGCGGCCACGCCTGGACGCTCGTAGACCTTCAGAACCCAGTCCCAGATGGGCATCGTCAAACGTCTTCGCGCGGCGTCGCGCCCAGGGGACCAATATCCTCGCCCCACCGTTTCACCGAGCGCCAGGACAGGCCGAACAAATCCAGCACCCGGCCCACCGACTGGTCAACCATTTCATCCAGAGTCAACGGCTTGGCGTAGAACGCTGGAAGTGGAGGCGCGATCACGGCGCCCATCTCGGTCAACTTCACCATGGTCCGCAGGTGTCCCAGATGCAGCGGCGTCTCGCGGACCATCAACACCAGTGTCCGGCGCTCTTTCAGGGTCACGTCGGCGGCGCGGGTCAACAGTGAGGCCGTCACGCCACTGGCGATTTCGCTCATGGTCCGGATCGAGCAGGGGGCGACCAGCATTCCCAGCGTCGGAAAGGACCCCGAGGCGATCGAGGCCCCGACATCGCCGGTCTTGTGCGCTACATCGGCGCGGCCCTGGACGTCGGCCACCGACAGTTCGGTCTCCTGAGCCAGGGTCAGAGCTGAAGAACGGCTCATCACCAGATGGCTCTCGACACCCAGGTCGCGACAGGCGTCGAGCGCACGCAGCCCATAGGCGACACCGGACGCACCCGAGATCCCGACGATCAGCCGTCGCGGCCCGGTCTCTGTCATCGCGCGGGTCCCCCGAACGCGCCGACCCGGGTTGGGTTCAGCCGACGTTGCACAAGCATATGTGATCTGACAGCTTCGGAAAGAAGGCGTCTAGTCTGCTCTCGACCAACTGCGAGGAGAGTCTCCACAATGGCGCTTCAAGCCCGAATTCGCGAACTCGGATCCCGCCACCAATCCCTGGAAGCTGCGATCCAGGACGAGATGCGAAGGCCGTCATCGAATGACTTGCGGGTCCGCGAACTCAAGCGACAGAAGCTCCGGCTCAAGGAAGAGATCGAAAACCTGAGCGGAAACCTCCACTGAGGGTCATGTCCCGCTCATGTTCGGGCGGGACAGGTCACCTCAATCCGCATCGTCGTGCGCAGGTTCGGATACGGCGCCTGTTTCGGATGCCGGTCGCAGCGTTTCACCTTCCGGTTCCACTTCGCCACGCTTTTTGGCTTCCTTGGCGCGTTTGTCTGCGGCCTTGCGGACCACGGCATCCAGTTCGAGCTGGGTTGAGAGACCCAGGGTCACAGGGTCTACCGGCTTGATGTTGGCCGAATTCCAGTGCGTGCGGTTGCGGACCTGATCGATCGTCGCCTTGGTGGTTCCAAGCACGCGCGAAAGCTGGCTGTCCGGCACTTCCGGGTGATTGCGGATGAACCAGGCGATGGCGTCCGGCCGGTCCTGGCGTCGGGACACAGGCGTATAGCGCGGGGCCTTTTTCACGGGCTTGAGCAGCTCTGCGTGGCGGCTCTTCTGAGCCTTCATCCGATAGCTGGCATCCTTCTCGGCGGCATCCAGTTCGTCGCGCGACAGTTGACCATTCCCGATGGGATCGGCGCCGCGGATATCGCGGGCGACCTCGCCGTCGGCGATACCCTTCACCTCCAGCGGATGGAGCACGCAGAAATCGGCGATCTGCTCAAAGGTCAGGGAGGTATTGTCTACCAGCCACACGGCGGTCGCCTTGGGCATCAGAATCTGGGTCATATTCGGCCTCGGTAGACTGGTCTTGAAAACTAAGGCGCCCGACCTTGCGGCCGGGCGGGAGGATGGCTTCTATAGGCGCGATATCTCCGCCTGAAAATGATCTTGTTGCCAGATCACCCGGCAAATTGCGGCCGAGGGCCTGGTGGGAGGTCGATGCACGCCCGAACGTCGCGTCCGACGGGGTCGATCAGGCACCGAAAATCCAGCCCGTCGGCAAGCTGCTCATCTGGACGCCGACCAGGATCACCTGGTCGCCTGCGCCAAGGGACACCACGGTGTCGCCGCCGACCTGCGCCACCGTGAACAGGTTTCCGGGGTCAAGCTGCAGCCGATCACCTTCTGCAACGCTGAAGTCCAGTATCCTGTCGGTGCCCGATCCGGTGAAGCTATGGAAAATGTCAGCGCCGGAGCCACCGGTCATGGTGTCGGCCCCGAGGTCGCCTGAGACGAAGTCTGCCCCATCCCCGCCCGTCAGGACGTCGTTACCCTGGCCGCCACGGACGGTATCTGCACCAGAGCCGCCATCAAGGGTGTCGTTGCCGAGGTTGCCATAGACCAGGTCCGAGCCGGCATCGCCGAACAGCCGGTCATTATCCTTGCCCCCGACCACCCAGTCATCACCGTTGCCACCCGAGGCCGTATCGGCACCCATGTTGCCATTGATGTCGTCAAAGGCAGCCCCACCGATGATCGAGTCGTTGCCGTCCTCGCCGCGCAAATAGCCGCTGCCCTCGCCGCCATCGATGGTGTCGTTTCCAGCGCCAGCGAAGATGGTGTCGTTGCCGGCGTTGCCGCTCAACTCGTTGGCGGAGGCATTGCCATTCAAAGTGTCTGCGCCGAAGCCGCCGATCGCATTCTCGATCTCGGCGCCCTTGGCGATGGCGACGTTGCCCGTCAGACCACCGACATTGGAGAAGAAACCTTCCCTCAGATCGATCAGCTGCGCCTGTGAGTAACCTGAGAAATCAAATGTATCGCGCCCGCCCGCGTCCCAGACCGCAAAGATCAGACGGGAGGAACTGTTGATGGCGGAGAACCATGCCCGCTCGGCGGTTGAATTGAACCCGTAGGTCGTGTCGCCGGTCCGCGTCGTGGTGTTGACGCCGTATTCAATCTGGGCGCCGCGGATATCGTCCAGCAGCGGCACTGCCGAATAGCTGCCCTTGAAATTCCCGCCGGTGTTGCTCTCGGAGAAATAGCTCATCACCGTGTACTGGCGACTGTCCTCGTAATACTCAGCGTTCGCCGAGTAGGTGACTCTGGCCTCACCGCTGGAATTGTAGGCACCGGGGTGCGCCAGCCCGATGGCGTGGCCGAT
>JANNFM010000199.1:0-1523 GCA_031379795.1 Alphaproteobacteria bacterium | reverse complement strand
CTTGCCAGCCTTGACGCCGGCGGCGACCGCGGCGCGGGTCTCCTTGAGCATCTGAATGAAATTGCGGACGTCCGTCGCCGTGGAAACCGGGCCATGCCCAGGGATCACCTTGACGTCCGCGGGCACGGTGCGAAGTGCGGTCTCCAGACCATTGATGATCCCGCGGCTGGATCCGCCCCCGCTGATGTCGATGAAGGGAAACCCATAGGTCACGAACAGGTCGCCGGTGTGCATCACATTGGCCCTGGGGAAGTAAACGATGGCGTCGCCGTCGGTGTGGCCATGCGGCGCGTGCACGGCGCGGATGGTCTCGCCGTTCAGATGCAGCGTCATGTCATGGCCGAAGGTGACGACAGGCAGCGCTCCGCCGGTCAGCGGCTTGGCTTCCACACGCATGGAGCCGCCGTTGCCCAGCACGCCGCCAGAGGCCAGTCGTGAGCGGACATTGTCCTGGGCGATCACCGTCGCGCCGGAGCTGAAGGCGGCGTTCCCGCCGGCATGGTCGTCGTGATAGTGGGTGTTGATCACGAACTTGACGGGCTGGTCGCTGACGCCCTTCAGCGCGGCGCGGATCTTGTCGGCCATGGGCGCATACTGGTCATCGACGATGACGATGCCGTCAGGGCCGACCACGGCGGCGATGTTCCCACCGGTGCCGGTCAGCATGTAGACATTGCCGGCCACCAGGGCGGCCTTGACCTGAACCTTGCTGAAATCCTGCTGCGCCGAGGCGGCGCCGGCCCAGGCCGCCACCAGGATCGACAGCAGTGCAATGGGTTTGGGGGTCATCGTTTCGCTCCGTCAGGCTTGTTGCCGCCGACCTTAAGGCCATAGGTCCGCCGTCAACAGTCAGCATTTTTGCACGCAACATCCCGGGTGGCGCGCCGCCAGAGCCGTAGGTAGGCTGGCCCGGCAAGGAGCCCCAGCATGATCCGACGCGGCCGCCCCTATCTTGAAGTCCGCACCGAGCCGGCGCCCGAAGAATCCATCCAGCTGGAGCGCGAGGGCTATACGATCATCCGGGGCCTGCTCTCGCCGGGTGAGATCGCCGATCTGCAAGCCGAGATCGGCGAGATCTACGACCGCGATCCCTCCGACCGGCGCGGCGAGCGTCCGCCAGAGGATGCGGACATGTTCCGCTATGCCATGCTGAACCGCAGCGCCGCCGCCCAGCGCGTGTGTGCGCACCCGCGACTATTGTCCGTGATCGAGCCGCTGCTGGGCGAGGACTGCCACGTCATCGCCAACACCGCCTGGCGCAATCCGGCCGGGCACCCCGGCTCTCATGGCGGCCAGGCCTGGCACATTGACGCCGGCCCGCATGTGCCGCTGCCCGAGGGCGTCAGGTGGCCAGCTGACATCCCGCATCCGGTGTTCGCGATCGGCGTGCACCTGTACCTGCAGGACTGCGCCCTCGAGGACGGCCCGACCGGCGTCCTGCCGGGCAGCCATCTGTCCGGACGCTCGCCGCCCTTCGACCGGGCCCTGGACGACGATCTCGACTACGAAGGCCAGCGCGTGGT
>JANNFM010000142.1:0-8116 GCA_031379795.1 Alphaproteobacteria bacterium | reverse complement strand
CACCGCATTGATATCGCCGAGAACGGGGCCATCGCGTGCACCATGTTCGAGACCGGCATCTATGATCTGGTGCTGATGGACCGCCAGATGCCGGTGATGGACGGCCTGACCGCGACGCGCGCAATCCGGGCCTGGGAGCTGTCACTGCAACGCCCGCCGGTGCCGATCATCGCCCTGACCGCCGCGGCCCTGAAGGGGGACCGGGAAGCCTGTCTGGCGGCCGGTTGCTCGGCCTTCCTCACCAAACCCGTCAAGGAAGACGTGTTGCTGGAAACCATCCGTGGCTACGCCACCCCGACGGGCGGGCTTGCCCGCAAGCAGGTGTTATCGTCGGCGACGGTCAACGATCACTCCGACCTGGTGCCGATGTATCTGCTGAACTGCCGCGACAATCTGGCGGCGATGTCAGCGGCGCTTGAGCGGTCAGACCTTGAGACCCTCCTGCTGTTGGCGCACCGCATGAAGGGCTCCGGCTCGGCCTACGGTTTTCCGGCCATCACCGATCTGGCCGCGACCCTCGAAGCGGCGGCAGAGGCCGACAGCCCGCTCGCCATCCGCGCCGCCATCGACGCCCTCTCCGCCCACATCGCCGGGCTGGGCGAGCTTGTGGGGGTGGACGGCGATCAGGGTGTCCCAGGTATTTCCTGAACGTCGGTTTCGGCGGGAAGCTCGATCCCAAAAAAGCTCGTCATTACCCGACTTGGTCGGGTAACCCATAAACGCAGGCGCTTTCGGTGGAACCTCGGCTTTGACACCTTGATCTTGTTCGGCGAGCCACGGTGTTTATGGGTCACCCGACCAAGTCGGGTGATGACGAGCATAGTTGGGGGTTTCCCCTCCCAACCCGCCGAAATCAGTCCCGGATGAGCGGGGCGCGCAGGGTCACCGTCAGGCCCCGGTCCGAGCTTTCCTGCGCCAGGGTCGCCTGGAGGCTTTGGACCATGGCGTCGATGATGCGGCGGCCATAGCCGGTGCCCTTGGAGGCGGTCACGCCATCCCAGCCCACGCCATCGTCGGCGACGATGAGCGTGAAGGCGTCGGCCTCCGCCGCCAGCTTCACGTGAATGCAGCCGGGCTCCCGATCCACGAAGGCGTACTTGGCCGCGTTGGTGATCAGTTCCGTGACGATGACGCCGATCGAGACCGTCTGATCCGGCGGCAGACTCAGCGAAACGGCGTCCAGGGTCAGTGTGGGGCCCCAGCCGTTCGGCCGCAGCGTGTCGCCCGACTGGTCGATCAGGCCTTCCAGGTAGCCCCGTAGATCCACCGAGGTCACGTCATCTGAGGTGTATAGCCGCTTGTGCACCTGGGCGACCGCCTCGATCCGGCGTTGGGTCTCATAGAGGGCCGCCTTGCATTCCGGATTTTCATTGGCGCGCGCCTGCAGGCTCACGAAGCTGGAGAGCAGTTGCAGGCTGTTGCCGATGCGATGATCGACTTCCTTGAGCAGGCTCTCGGCGCGGTCGCGCGCCTGCCGCACCCGCTCCTCGGCGGCGTCATGATCCCGGCGCAGACGGGCGGTCTCCAGGGCCTGTTCGATGGCCGCCTTCAGCAGGGCGACAAAGCTGCCGGACGCATCCTTGATCACATAGTCCGAGGCGCCGGCCTTCAGCGCCGCCACCGCCAGCGCGCCATCGTTTGATCCCGTACAGAACACCACCGGCGCGGCGTTGGGGTGCGCCAGCAGTTCCGGCAGCACATCGATGCCGTCGCGCACCGGCATGAACTGGTCGAGCGCGACCACGTCGAACCCGCCGAACTCCAGCCGCGCCAGACCGCTCTTGGCATCCGGCGCCCAGATCACCTCCCAGCCGTCGCGGCCGAACGCCTTCTCAACCAGCCGCGCCAGGCCGATATCGTCATCGATGTAAAGAATGCGAACCGGCGGCGAGGTCATGCCCATGGCTCCCGATCATCGGCCGGCTGGCCGTGCACGCTATCAGACCCCGCCAAAGGCTTGAGGGAAAGCGGACATCCGATGTCTGAACATATGTCGCAGAAGGGGTGCGCAAGCACCGGCTTGGTCACGTAGTGCAGGGCGCCCAGCTCGAGACTTGTGCGGACGTCGTCAAGATCATCGCTGGACGACAGCATCACGACGGGAACCGCCTGTAGCGTGGGATGGGCGGACAGGCGGGTCAGAATCTCGATCCCCGTCGTGTCGGGCAGGTTGATGTCCAGAACAATCAGCTGAAGGGTCTCGCCGGGCGCAGTCTGGGTGTCGAAAAAGGTCCAGGCGCTGGCGCCCGTGACGAAGTGCTGGAACGGATGGTTCACGCCCCGCCGCCGGAGCAGCTTCATGAAGAGCACCGCGTGGCCCTCGTCATCCTCGATGAGCACGATAGCCTTTGAAGCGGTCATGCGGCGATGAGCCCTGGTTGTTCGACGGCGTCCAGCCGGGCGGGCAGGCTGATGATGAACCGGGTTCCGATACCCTGCGCCGACTCCAGCGTCACGGTCCCGTCAAGCCGGTAGATCGCGTTGCGGACATAGGCCAGGCCCACGCCTTCGCCCGCGACCGTCGGCTCGCCGGCGCGTCGGAACAGCTCAAACACCCGCTCGCCGTCGGCCGGAGCGATCCCGCGACCGTTGTCGATGACCTCATAGACGTTTCGATCACCCTCGGTCCGGCCCACGATTTCGATCCGACCGGGCCGGTGCGGGTCCAGATACTTCACCGCATTCTCGATCAGATTGCCGAACACCAGCTCCACCGCCAGGCGATCACTGATCAGGTCGGGCAGGGTGCCGATGGTGACCCCGCACCGGCTGGCCGCGATCTGTTGCGCGTGACAGGCGACCAGATCCTCGATCATCGCGCTGATGTTGATGGGTTCGGGAACGACGCTGCGCCGGCCCTCGCGGGAGAGTTTGAGGACGGCGGCGATCAGGCGATCCATCTTGTGGGTTGACGCCTCGATGAAGCGGATCGCTTCGGGAATGTCCTGTTCCACGGCCAGAACAAAGTC
Source organism: Alphaproteobacteria bacterium (assembly GCA_031379795.1). Lineage (GTDB taxonomy): Bacteria > Pseudomonadota > Alphaproteobacteria > Caulobacterales > Caulobacteraceae > Phenylobacterium. The sequence continues at coordinate 5,147 of JANNFM010000142.1, read as the reverse complement.
TTGATCGAGGCTGGCCGGGGCGGTGGCCTTGAGGGCCAGCAACTGATGCTCGAGCGCGGCCTCGGCCCTCTGCAACTCCGACGTAAAGCCGATGATGTTGATCAGGGGCCCGCGCAGATCGTGGCCGACGATATAGCCATAGCGCTGGATCTCCTCATTGACCCGGGCAATCTCGGCGGTCCGGGCGTGAACGAGGGATGTGAGTCTTCTGTTGCTGTCGGTCAGCGCCGATCTGTATTCATTATATGACCGCACAAATTTGCCTATACGGAAGAATGTAACAACCCCAAGAGATAGAATGCCTACGAGTACAGAAATACTGACAAAATATGTTAATTCGTAGTCGGTTCGAGTATTTGAAACGATCCGATTCTCGAATTCTATGACGTTCTCGATCTCTTTTTCAATGCGCACCATCTGCACGAAGCCAGATTCGGAAATGATGGTTGACCGGGCTTGGGGCCGGTTGTCTGCGCCTTCCTTTTCGATGGCAGCGAACATGTCGTGGCGTTTCAGGTCGAACAGCGACCGGATCCTGGCCAGCCGCGCTGCCTGCGCCGGCTCCTTGGAAGTCGCAGCTTCGAGACGGGTCAGCGCCAGCGGAAGACTGGTCCTGACGGCATTGTACCCCCTCAGATACCTGGGGTTTCCGGTAACCAGATAGCCGCGCTGGGAGGACTCTGCGGTTCGCTGCCGCATGAGGAAATCCGTCGCCAGAAACTTGACCTGTTCGGCCTCTCTGAGCTGAGCGAGATCTCTGCGGGACTGGGCGCCCAGCACGATCACGAGTGTCATGGCCACAATCAGCCCGGTGAGAACCAGAGCGCTGAGACCGATCTCCCACCGCCCATCCATGGGGGCTGCACGATCACCCATGCCGGCGTCGGATGCGGTCAGGATCGAGGCTTTGCCGTCCCGACCCAGGGGGCGATCATGTGATGCGCGCGATGGCATGGATGAATGGTCGCCCCGAAAGTCTCGAAGCACGACGCGCCAGAACGCGCTTGGTTGCAAAGTTTTCTTCGCCGCGTGTGGCCAGACTCATTCGGAACCCGACGGGCCATGCCCGGGTTATGGCCCCAACGTCGGCGAATGACGGCGGACCTATACAAGGATCGAAACCATGTCCGATCACGCAGCGACGATCAGAACGCGCGAGAGCGTCTATCTTGACCCTCGCGAGATGGAAACGCGAGACGTGCGCCTCAGTGACCAGTTGCGCGTCGAACAGGCCCACCGCCACCGCGCCAACGGTCGCTTGATCGCAGGCATCGCCATCGGCGCCGCCATCGCTATCGGTGCCTCGATGTATTTCGCCCGTGAAGCCGGGTCATTTTCCGGCGCAGGTGCCGTCGTGGACCGTCAGATCGATACGACAACCCTGGAAAGCCAGGGCGTGGCCGCTGACGCCGCCCGATCCGTCGGCGACGCCGCCCGCTCAACCGGCGAGACCGTGGACAAGCAGATGTCGACCGTCGCCGACAAGGCCGAGCGCCGATAATCCGCCACCCCGCACACCAACCCAAGGAGCCACCCATGTTCTACTGGGCCGCCGTTTTCCTCGTTGTCGCTCTCGTCGCCGGCCTGATCGGCTTCGGTGCCATCGCCTCCGTATCGTTCAGTTTCGCCAAGGTGATCTTCATCGTCGCCCTGGTCCTGTTCGCCCTCAGCGCCCTGTTCGGGGCTCGCAACCGCTCGATCTGATGAGAAGGTCGCCGCCGGGCCTTCTCCCCCTGCGGGCTACCGGATGCACGGAAGTGATTCAGTGGAGGATCATGCCGCTACAGCCGCCGCTCTCCTCCTCCGCCGGAGGAGGGGGCCGCCGTCGCACAGCGCCTGTACGTTCATCCCCGGCGGCGAAGCGACAGCACGCGACGGATTGTCGTCGTCGAGGCGTATTCAGGGTCAGAATGTCAAATGTGAAGGACCCGGCAAGCCCCCACCGCCCCACGGGCCCGCCGTCCTCAGTCCAGCGTCTTGCGCAGGTCCCTGACCGGGAAGCGGACCTCGATGGTCCGCGTCGAGCCTTCGTCATTGTCGACCACCAGGGGCCCGCCCAACTGACGCGCAAGCGCGGCCATGATGCGTTGCGCCTCGCCCGAGAGTTTCGGCATCAGCGCAACGCCGGCCGGGTTGATCAGGTGGATCCTGAGCAGGGCGTCGTCGTCCTCGCGCGTGAGGGTCACGGTGGCCGACGGCGCCGACGCGTCGGCACCCACATTGAGCGCGGAGGCCAACAGCACCTCAATGACCATCAACGCCACCGGCATGGCGTCGTCGAGGGCCAGGTGCACGCCCTGGGCCTGGACTTGCGCCTCGGACTTCATGGCCCCGCCAAGGCTGGTTTCGCCAACCTGATCGACCAGATGGCGAAGGGTCTCATCCATATTGACGATCGCGCGGTGCGGCACGTCGTCGAGGGTCTGGTAGACCGAGATCATCGCCGAAATCCGGGCCTTCAGGGTTTCCAGCACGGCCAGCGCGGACGGCTCAACCGCCCCACGCGCCGTCACATCGACCATTGAGGCCACGACCTGCAGGCTGTTGCGGACCCGATGATCGATCTCGCGTCGAAGTTTCAGATTTTCGGCGACCAGTTGCGCGCGGGTGAGTTGTGATCCCCTGCCGGATTCCGGGGCTTTCACCCCGGCGCCATGGCGGATTGTGCAAGCCGATCTGCATCACTGATCAACCCCTGCGCAGCGCCGAGCGCCGAAATCCGGGTTCGACGGTTCGCCCGTTTTTCCATCAGGCTGATCAGGTTTGTGCGTCCCCTGGACACCCGGCTCTTGATCGTCCCGACGGCGACGCCGACGATGGCCGCGACTTCCTCATAGTTGAACCCGCCGGCCGCGATCAGGATCAAGGCCTCTTGCTGTTCCAGCGGCAGATGACGGATCGCTTCCGAAACCTCGGCCAGTTCGAGGGCCGTTTCGGCATTGTCGGTGGCCTTGGCGGTTGACTCATAGACCGTGTCATCAAGCTGGGTGAGGCGCGAGTTCTTGCGCCAGTTGGAGTAAAGGGAATTGCGCAGGATCCGGAAGGTCCACGCCTTGAAGTTGGCTTCCTCGATGTAGGAGTCGCGGGCGCTCCAGGCCTTCAGCATCGTCTCCTGAACCAGATCGTCAGCCTCGGTGGCGTTGCGGCATAGCGATCTCGCAAAGGCGCGGAGCGCCGGCAGGACGGCGACGAGCTCCAGCTTGAACTCTCCAAGCCTGAGACCGGTCATTGGTGCTCTGGTGTCGGGCAAGGCAGTCACTTGTCGGACTCCTGCTTTTCCAGCTCGTTCAGCAGTTGAAGGAGGTGATCGGGGAGGGGTTCGGCCAGCAGGGTCTCGAACTGGTCTCGCAGCTGCTGGCCGATGGCCTGACCCTGCCTGCGTCGCGAAACCGTGTTCTGCAGCGTACGTATCGAGCTGGAGAACACGGCGGTCGAAGTGTTATCGTCGGTCAAATTACGCGTCCCAATGGTCCATTCGCCACGCAGACCCCAGCACATCGCGCTCAGTTCGTTTGCGGAGTCTACGGAACCGTACGCGGGCGGCGACGTTTGGTTCCTGATGTTCGGTGTGATTGATCCGACACAGCCAGGACCGGACCCCATAGATGACAGCCCGACAGATCGCTGCAGATCTACCCTATCTCCGGCGTTATGCCCGATCACTCACGGGTGAACAGGCGCGCGGCGACACCTATGTTCGCGCCACACTTGAAGCCATTCTGGCGGGCGACACCGATACCGACCCGGGGCATTCGTCGAAGGTGGCGCTCTATCGGGTGTTTCACAGCATCTGGAACAGCAGCGGCGCCACGCTTGAGCCGGACATCCAGGTCACTCTGAAACCCGACGCAACCCTGCAGAAAATGTCGCCGGCCAATCGCAAGGCGTTTCTCCTCACCACGATGGAGGGCTTCACCGTCGGTGAGACATCGGACATCCTGTCGGTGTCGCAGGACACCGTGCTGCGGGATGTGGCCTCCGCCCACGCCGAAATCGACGCGGCCTTGAAGACGCGGGTGCTGATCATCGAGGATGAACCGATCATCGCCATGGATATCGAGGCGTTGGTGATGGACCTCGGACACGAGGTCGCCGCGGTCGCCCGCACCCGGGCGCAAGCCGTCGCCCTGGCCAAAACCCATCGTCCGGGACTGATCCTGGCCGACATCCAGCTGGCCGATGACAGTTCAGGGATCGACGCGGTGCGTGACATTCTGGCCAGTCACTCAGCGCCCGTGATTTTCATCACGGCGTTTCCGGAACGGCTGCTGTCGGGCGAAAGACCGGAGCCGACCTACCTCATCACCAAGCCGTTCAAGCCCGACACCGTGAAGGCGACGATCGGCCAGGCGCTGTTCTTCCAGACCTGAGCGGCGACGTCTGATTTTCGGCAACCTTTCGGCGGCTGGCCTGTTCTCCCCTCGACCCGATCCCGGGCCGTCTCAAGGACAGAACCCATGAACGAAGACACCCTGAAGGGTCAATGGAAACAACTGGTTGGTGAAGCCAAGCGCCAGTGGGGCAAGCTGACCGATGACGACCTGACGCGCGCGGAAGGCGACGTCGAAAAGCTGGCCGGGTCTGTCCAGGAACGCTACGGCGTGACGCGCGACGAAGCCCACGCCCAGGTCAAGACCTGGCGGGAAAAGGCCTCCGACGCCGCCGATAGAGCAGGAATGTGAACCCTGCCATGAAGCGCCATTTCATACCCCTGATCCTGGTCGGCTTCGTCCTGAGCCTTGCGGGCTGTAACACCATCGGCGGCGCCGGCAAGGACGTCTCCTCGGCCGGCAAGGCCGTCACCGACACCGCCAAGGACGTCAAGGACGACATGTAGAGCCAGGGGCCACGCGTTCAGCGGGCTTCTGGTTCGGATCCGGAGCAATTGGTCGCGGCCAGTGGCTCCGGATTTATTTGTAGGGGACGTCGACGGCTACACGGCGACGCCCCGGACCCCGCCGCATTTGTCGCCCGGATGCTGCGCTCGGAAACTGGACCTGCAGTTGGCGTTGAGGGTCACATTGGGGGTCACAAGCAAAACTTATAGACCACAGATGTTCGCAATATCCGTAGGTTAATACATGGTGTGTTGGTCCCTCATCCGCACCATCATCCAGATCAAGTCCCACACCCGATCAACGCGTGGC
>JANNFM010000131.1:0-2743 GCA_031379795.1 Alphaproteobacteria bacterium | reverse complement strand
GTCGCGCGGCGATTATTCCAGTAAAACAGGGTGTTATTCTGTGAGGGGAATCGACCCCTCATCCGACCTGCTGCGCAGGCCACCTTCTCCCGCAAGGGGAGAAGGGCGCACACTCAATCTGTTGATATATTTGACGTTTCGACGTTGTGTGAATCCGATAGCGTTGGAGGAGGGGGACCACGCGAAGCGGGGTGGAGGGGGCTCGGAACAGCTGAGCCCTATCCTGCAAGCCCCCTCCACCAGACTGCGTCTGGTCCCCCTCCCCCGACGGGTGAGGAGAAGGACATAACGAAGCCGGCAGCGGAAAAGGCTCTACGCGCTGGCCGCGGCGCTGGGGCGGGCGTTTACCCGGGCGAACCAGTCGTTCAATTTCGTAAACATGGGATCGCGCGGCTGGCCGACCACCGCCCCCAAATCGAGGAACGCGAACAGCAGGATGTCGGCCAGGGTAAACCGGTCTCCGGCGAGCCAGGGCCCCTGGACGTTGTTCTCAAACCACTGAACACCGTCCTGGGCGACCAGCTTCAGACCGGGTGAGGCCTCCGGCAGGCAGCGCATGCGGCTTTCGAACATCGGCAGGCCTTCGCCGTAGCGGAAACCGTTGGCCAGCGGCTCGCAGACCTTCAGGTCGACGCGGCGGGTCCACATGCGGGTCACGGCGCGCTCTTCCGCCGTCGCGCCGATCAGCGACTGGCCCGGGAATTTTTCATCCAGATATTCGCAGATGGCCGTGATCTCGTTGAGGTTCGAGCCGTCATCCAACTCCAGCGACGGCGTCTGGCCCGACGGGTTCACCTTCAGGAACGCCTCCTGACGGTTCTCGCCGGCGCGCAGATCGACGGTGACCATGTCGAGCGTGATGCCCTTTTCGGCCATGAACATCTTCACGACGCGCGGATTGGGGCCGACCGAGGTGTACAGCTTCATGTGGAGTTCCCTTCCCTCTGTTCAGGTGTTGCCACAGACCTAACACGGCGATTTGCGCGACGGGTAGGCTCACGCTCCGTCAAGGTCAGCGATTGAGCGCTGGTGAGCGACCCGGCGGATGAGTTCGTGGGTTCCCCCTGCAAGGGGGAAAGCGGCCCGATGCGCTGAGCGCGAGTGGCCGATGGGGGAAGTTGTCGTGTCGAGACTGCCTTGAGCGCTGACCTGATGCAAGACGTCTGAACTTCAACACTTCCCCCATCGGCGACTCGCCCCTGCGGAGCTTCGCGCCGCTTTCCCCCTGCAAGGGGGAAGTTTGGAAGTTTCGATCTCGTGACAGGCACTAGGGATTCAAGGTGAAGTTCGACGCCATGACGCAGCGTGCCTGATCATGCGAGGTCGAGATGGTGGCCGGCTGCCCCATCCCCGGGACGAAATACCATTGGCCCTTGGCGGTCTCCACGCGCAGCACATTCGGACTGGTGAACTGGCAGACCACATAGGTGTCGGGGCCCCAACCATCGCCGTAGCGCAGGTAGGAGCAGCTCACGTGCCCGAACTGGCGCGACACCGTCACACCGGAGTATTGCAAACCCTTGGGGGCTTTCAGGCCCCGCGCCTCAAACTGGGCGCGCGTCAGGCTGGGACACGGCGGCCCCTCGATGGTCCACTCCCGCGCCCGCGTCAGCGCTTCAGTGCGCGCCTTCAGATAGGTGCCGACGAATACATAGACCGGGAACCCCACCGCTATGGATCCGGCCAGGGCAATCGTCAGCTTCTGGCCCCGCGTCAGGCGCATCCGACGGCCTTTGCCGACCTGCCAGACCACTGACGCCCCCTCTCTCTGAACGTTCAGACCAGGGGCCTGAACCGAAGCGATGCTATCAGGCCGCGATGCGCGCCGTCTCGGGCTTCGGCTGGGCCGCAGGGCTCGAGAACCGCAGCACCCCGTCCTCCAGCTTCGAATAGCGCAGGCTCATCAGATCCTTGGCGTAGTTCTGGTCCAGCTTCCACGGCGCCCGGTTGCCCTGCTTGGGGAACCGGGCCATCGCGCGCTGCACGTAGCCGGACGAGAAATCCAGCCAGGGCTCGAACGCGATGTCGGCGTCGCCGTTCACAGGCACGACCTGACGCTGGCCGGTCTTCTTCATGTGGTTGAGCACACGACAGACGTATTCACACGTCAGGTCGCATTTCAGGGTCCAGGAGGCGTTGGTGTAGCCAAAGGCGGACGCCAGGTTCGGAACTCCCTCATACATCATGCCCTTGTAGCTGAGGGTCCTGGAGGCATCGATGCGGACGCCGTCGACCGACACCTCGATCCCGTTCCAGACCTCCAGCACCAGCCCCGTGGCTGAGACGATAATGTCGGCCTTGAGTTCCTGCCCCGACTTCAGCCGGATGCCGGTCTCAGTGATTGTCTCGATCTGGTCAGTGACCACCGAGGCTCGGCCCGCCTTGATCTGCTTGAACATATCGGCGTCGGGCACCAGGCAGAGGCGCTGGTCCCAGGGGTTGTAAGTGGGCGTGAAGTGGGTGGCGACGTCATAGTCGGGCCCCAGCTCGTCCTGCACCATCTTGATGATGCCAGCCTTGACCTGCTCGGGCTTCTTGCGCGCCAGGTTGAAGAAATACATGCCGCCCAGCACGTTGCGGGCCCGCACGATATTATAGGCCAGCATGGCAGGCAGCCATTTGCGCAGGGTGTTGGCCATCTTGTCCTCGGCCGGCCGCGAGACGACGTAGGTGGGTGAGCGCTGCAGCATGGTGACGTGGGCCGCGGTTTTGGCCATCTCCGGCACCAGGGTGACGGCGGTGG
>JANNFM010000129.1:0-2232 GCA_031379795.1 Alphaproteobacteria bacterium | reverse complement strand
GTCGCGCGGCGATTATTCCAGTAAAACAGGGTGTTATTCTGTGAGGGGAATCGACCCCTCATCCGACCTGCTGCGCAGGCCACCTTCTCCCGCAAGGGGAGAAGGGCGCACACTCAATCTGTTGATATATTTGACGTTTCGGCGATGTGTGAATCCGATAGCGTTGGCACGGGGGAGGAACTGGGCGCTCTAGTTCCTCACCCGCTTGCGGGGGAGGTGGCGGCGGAGCCGACGGAGGGGGCGCTGCCGTCGCCATGAGAGAAACCAGCAATGCACACGCCCGGGCCCGCCGCAATCGTCGGCAAATGTCACTCCCGGAGACGATCCTGTGGACGGCGCTACGCGGTCGTTTTCCGGACCGGCCGGCCTTCCGCCGCCAACACCCTGTTGGGCCTTACGTCCTGGACTTCTACTGCGCGCAGGCGAGGCTCTGCGTCGAGGTCGATGGCGCCTGGCATTCATTCGGCGATCAGCCTGAGCGAGACGCGCAACGCGATGCTTTCCTGAATGCGCAGGGCATTCGCGTCATCCGCTGCACGGCTTCGGCTGTTCTTGACGACGCAACGAGCCTGGCGAATGCGATCTTCGAGGTGGCGCGCGACCGCAGCGCCCCCTCCACCCCTTCGGGGTCCCCCTCCCCCGTTGTCACGGGTGAGGAACACTGATCAGCGCGTGCTGCGGCGGTCGTTCAGCATGGGTTTGCGGGTCTGCTGGATCGGAGCGCCGGTCGAGCGAGAGTCGCGCAGGCCGCCCTGAACGATGGGCTGGTAGGTAGCGCCATAGGTTTTCATCGGTATTGGCCCTTTCGGCCGGGCCACGCGCGATCACGGCGCGGACCAAATAGATGGGTCAGCGACCGCCGGCGTTGGGGAATGACTTGAGCGCCGAGACGGACACCGGCGGCTTGGCCGCTTCCTTCTTGGGCTTACGCGTTTCTTTGTTTGATTTCTTCTGACCCTTGGCCACGGTCGCATTCCTTTGTTGAGCTGCAAGGGTAACACGCCTTGCCGCCACCGCCCGCAGGCTTTCTCAGCGATTGAACACGCCCACCAGTTCGATATGCGGCGACCACAGGAACTGATCCACGGGCAGGATGCGATCCAGCCGGAACCCAGCATCGATCAGCGTGCGGGCGTCGCGGGCAAAGGTCGCCGGGTTGCAGGATACGCCGATCACCCGGGCGACCTTCGAGCTGGCCAGTTCCGCCGCCTGTTCTGCGGCGCCTGCGCGGGGCGGGTCGAACACGGCCACGTCGGTGTGGCGCAGGTCGTGGGCCAACAGGGGCCGGCGAACCAGATCCCGCGCTTCCACCGTGACGCCCTTGAGACCAGGGGCTGAGGCCAGCGCCGAGCTCAAGGCCGCTACCGCACCGGGCCCGAAGTCGGCGGCGTGGGTCGGCGCGATCTCGGCCAGCCGAAAGGTGAAGGTGCCCACGCCGGAATAGAGGTCGGCGATTCGCGAGGCGCCCATCGCCGCCTCGGCGATGAAATCCGCCATCACCGTTTCCGCACCTTTGGTCGCTTGCAGAAACGCGCCCGGTGGCAGGCTGACCCGGCCCGGGCCCAGCCGCACCTGCGGCAGTCGCGCCATATAGGCCACGTCGCCTGACAACGTGACGCGCGCGAAGTCCGCCTCGGCGGCGCGTTCAGCCAGCTGCATGCGGGCATCCGCCGACAGGCCGCCGCTCTTGGCCTCGACGCCGGTGATGTCGATGTCGAGACCGGTGTCGGTAAGAGTCACATGCAGCGACGGGGCCGACTTGGGATGCTCGAACAGTCGGGCCGCCAGCCGCTTCAGCTTCGGCAGGGCGGCCTGGATTGCGGGATCGGCGATGGGGCAGACGTCGATGTCCACCAGACCCCAGGACTTGCGGGCCTTATAGCCCAGCCGGGCGCTATCGCGGTCGCCGCGACGGGCATGCAGTGTCACCCGCCTGCGGGTGCCAGGTTCGGCGGCATAGGCCGGCAGGATCTCGGTTTCGACGCGCTCGCGCGCCAAGGTGCCGACCATGCGTTCGACCTTCCAGGCGAGGTACGGCGCATGCTGCCAGTGCTGCAGCGCGCAGCCGCCGCAGACCGTGAAGTGAGGACAGACAGGCGCGATGCGGTCCAGGCTGGGTGCCAACACCTCCACCAGATCGCGCCGCTCGCCGGAGCCCTGCGCCGTCACCCGCTCACCTGGCAGGGTGAAGGGCACGAAGACGGGCCCGGCGGCCATGCCGTCGCCCTCCCC
>JANNFM010000117.1:0-11010 GCA_031379795.1 Alphaproteobacteria bacterium | reverse complement strand
CGGATGACGAGCAGGTTGGGGGTGGTTTTGGGGGTGGCCCTTAAAACCCCAAGGGTCGATACGGCCCCAGGATCAGCTGTTCGAACACGCCCACGCCCACCTGATCGTCCCGCCCTGGCTGTGACAGCGTCGCGCGGCTGATGGCCTGAATGTGCAGGTTGCCCGGATCGGCGTGGTCGAAGTTCACGGTGTCCAGGTCCTCGCGCGCCACCGCCAGCTCGCCCTTGAGCGTGCCATGCCGCCAGTCCCCGCCATAGCCGATGCCGCGCATCAGGAACGTGGCGATAGGCTCGATCCTGACCGTGGCCGCCCCCTGTTCCAACGGGATGGTCAGCAACCCCGACTTCGCGTGCCGGGTGCCCGGCAGGATCTCCGTCTCCATCACCGGAACGTCCGAATGAAAGCCGCCCTCCGGCCCTGCCCCATCCGGCAGGATCACCGCCCGCGTGTTCCAGGGTTTGCCGTCCGGGTCGGCGTTGATGTGAAAATAGACGCTCGTGTCGGTGAAATTCAGCGGCGTCCACTGCCAGAAGAACCCGGCGATCCCGCCGCCCGGCGTCGGCTGCGGGTCCGGCGCACCCACAGGCCGGATACCCCACGACCGGTCCCGCGTGCCCACCCAGCCCGAGACCTCGATCCGCTCGCCATCCACCTCCAGCCAGCCCGAGGCCCGCACGTTCTGGGTCAGGCGGGTATAGTCCATGAACAGGCGCGGCCCGTTACGCTTGACGAAGCGCGGTTCCTCGATGGGAAAAGCCCGGCCCGTGAAGGTGATCTCGCCGGCGATCCCCTCGGTCTTCTGCACGGTCACTTTCAGTTTCTGCAGCGGCTCCAGAATCTCGATAGCGATGGGCCCGACGCTCAGGTCCATTCGCTCCATCCCCAGCACGCGCGACGCATGCAGACACCGTTCCTTGCCGTCCTTGACGATGGCGATGTGCGCGTCGGCCACGTTCAGTGCCGGATAGACCCCGAACGCGATGGCTGCGAACGCCGATCCGTCGGGCGCATAGGCGTTGAAGAAGTAGCGATCATAGAAATTCCGGTCCGAGCCTGAATAGGCGATCGGCTCCGGCGTCTGGTGGATCGGATAGTCATCGCCCTTGGTCAGCATGGTCCGGCCTCTGAAGTTGACGCGCGGTGACACTTGCGGGCCGTCGCGTTGGGGGTATCAACAGGTTAAGAGCAATTGGCAGGCGTCGTCTCCCGTGACCTGACGTCAGCAGACCGATGAGAGACCGCAATGACTGCTTCAACCGCCGCCGATCACATGATCCCCCAGGCCCACGCCGACCATCTGGCGATGCCGGCCGCCTATGCTGACAACCGGATCCACGACACCTATCGCTGGCTGCGCGCCAACGAGCCCATGGGCATGGCCAGGATCGAGGGCTTCGACCCCTTCTGGGTGGCCACCAAACACGCCGATATCCTTGAGATCAGCCGCCAGAACGACTTGTTCCACAACGGCGACCGCGCCGCGACCTTGACCAACCAGGCCGCCGACAAGCGGGTCCGGGAGATGATGGGCGGCAGCCCGCACCTGCTGCGCACCCTGGTGCAAATGGACGCGCCGGATCAGCACAAATACCGCGCCCTGACCCAGGCCTGGTTCATGCCGCAAAACCTGAAAAAGCTGGAAGACCGCATCCGCGTCATCGCCCGCGCCAGCGTCGACAAGATGGCGGCCAAGGGGGGCGAATGCGACTTCGTGAACGAGGTGGCCCTGCACTTCCCGCTGCACGTGATCATGACCATCCTGGGCGTGCCCGAGAGCGACGAGCCCCGGATGCTGAAGCTGACCCAGGAACTGTTCGGCGCCACCGACCCGGAGCTGGGCCGCCAGCCGAACGAGACCGCCGAACAGACCTTCGACATGGGCGTGATCATCGATTTCAACAACTATTTCAGCGCCCTGTCGGCGGCGCGCCGGGCCAACCCCACCGACGATCTGGCCTCACTGATCGCCAACAGCCAGATCGACGGCAAGCCGATGTCCGACTTCGAGGCTATGGGCTACTACATCATCGTCGCCACCGCCGGCCACGACACCACCTCGTCCTCGACGGCGGGCGCCATGTGGGCGCTGGTGGATAATCCGGGCGAACTGCGCAAGGTGAAGGCCGACCTGTCGCTGATCCCCGGGTTGGTGGACGAGTCCATCCGCTGGACCACCCCGGTGAAGACCTTCATGCGCACGCTGACCGCCGACGCGGAGTTCGCCGGCCGCCAGATGAAGCAGAACGACTGGCTGATGCTCTGCTACGCCTCCGGCAACCGCGACGAAGAGGTCTTCGAGGCCCCCGACCAGTTCCGCGTCGACCGCAAACCCAACAAGCATCTGGCGTTCGGCTACGGCGCGCACCTGTGCCTGGGCCAGCACCTGGCCAAGATGGAGATGCGCATCCTCTGGGAAGAATTGCTGCCGAGGCTGGAGTCAGTGGAGATGGCCGGCACCCCGGCCATGAGCGAAAGTTTCTTCGTCAACGGTCCCAAACGCCTGCCCATCCGCTTCAAGATGAGCTGAGGGCCCCTTGGCCCACACGCTCGAGCCCCGGCTGGCGGCCTATATCGCGACCCGCATGCCGGACGCCTCCGACGTCACGATCACCAATCTCGAACGCATCTCCGGCGGGGCCTCTCGTGAAACGTACCGGTTCGTACTCTCCTGGACCGAAGCCGGGCAATCGAGCCAGCGCAAGCTCATCCTGCGCCGCGATCCGCCCGCCAGCCTGATCGACACCGAGCGCAAGGTCGAGTTCGAGGCCTATCGCGCGTTCCACGGCTCGGCGGTGCCGGTGCCGGAAATGCTGTGGCTGGAGGAAGCCTCCGCCGCCCTCGACCACCCCTTCTTCATCGCCGAGGAGATCACCGGCTTCCAGGCCGGGCCTGCGTCCCTGTTCACCGTCGCCACCGAAGCGGTCCTCACCCGGCTGGCCGAGCGCAAATGGTCCATCCTGGGCGACATCGCCAAAGCCGACCCTGCGCCCCTGGCCGCCATCCTGCCCACGCCCGCGTTGGACGACTGCTGGCGGCGCGAACTCGACCACTGGGCGGCCCTCATCGCCCGCGACTCTGACCAGCCGCTGCCGATCACTGAGGCCGCCATCCGCTGGCTGCGCGCCCATCCGCCGCCGCCCGCCCAGCGGCTTTCCATCGTCCACGGCGACTACCGGACCGGCAACTTTCTCTACGATGCCCACGGTGACATCCACGGCATCCTCGACTGGGAAATGGCCCACCTGGGCGATCCTCTCGAAGACCTGGGCTGGAGCCTGCAGCCGATCTGGACCTTCGGACGCCAGGGCCTGGCCGGCGGCCTCTGCCCTCCCGCCCAGGCCGTCGCCATCTGGGAACGCGCCTGCGGCCTCACCGCCGATCCGACGGCCCTGCACTGGTGGACCCTGTTCAACTGCGTCAAGGGCCAGGGCATCTGGGTGGGCTCGGCCGCCGCCTTCAACTCCGGCGGCAACCGCGCGCCGATCATGATCTATCCGGCCTGGTGGCTGATCAACGCCCAGGAGCGCGCCATGGCACAACTGATGGGGCGCCTGTGACCCCGCCCACTCCCGACGTCCTGCGTGAACTGGCCGCGCTCCTGATCCGCAACGCCGCCCCCGGCGTGCCCGACGGCGAGCGGGCCAACGCGCTCGGCCTCACCGCCAGCCTCCTGACCATCGCCGCCGAAACCTGGGACGCCGCCGCCCACAATCTGGTGGCGGAGAACCGCGGCTTCCGCGCCCTGCTGGACGATCCCGGCGTCGACACAGACCTGCGCCTCTCCGTCCTCCAGGCCGAAAACAACCGCCTGCGCACCGCCCTCATCGCCCTGCAGACCCGCGCCGAGGCCGACGGCGACAACGCCCTTCAGGATCGCATCTGGGGCGAACTGATCGCCTCCACCGAACGCCGCCGGATCTCCACCGCGCCGGTCTGATCGACCCTCTCGCCCCAGCCACGTCCGCTTTTGACGCACCACGCCGCTACCCTGCGTCCATGCGCCAGAAAACCGACCCCGACGCCCGCGCCCGGCTCAAGGCCGAGATCCTCCAGCATCTGGCCGCCGGCGCCACGATGCGCGCCGTCACCGCCCTGCCGGACATGCCCGCGTGGAGCCGCATCCTGTACTGGCGCACCCGCGACACCGCCTTTGACGAGGCCGTGGCCCTGGCCCTGCGTCGTGGCGCGCACAACCGCTTTGGCCACTTCGACGAGGCCCTGGCCCGCGCCGTCACCGGGCGTTACGCCGCCGGCGAGACGCTGATCGCCATCGCGGCCGACCCCGCCATGCCCACCCTCGACCGCATCACCTTCTGGCGACGATCCCAGAGCGAGTTCGGCGCCGAAATCCTCCGCCTGAAGGCCATCAACGCCCAGGTCCGCCGCCAGATCCAGAGCCAGCGGCCACAGCGCTGGCCCTACGATCAGGTCATGGCCGACCGCATTCTGGTGCGCGTGGTCCAGGGCGAGAAACTGCGCGCCATGCTCTGCCGCGACCCTGCGCTCCCCAGCATGGATGTGATCAAGCGCTGGCGGCACGAACAGCCCGTCTTCGACCGCGAACTGGCCGTCGCCTGGCGCACCGGCGTGCGCCGCCGCCACCGTGCGCAGCGTCGCAAGACCCTGGGCCCTGAAATCGCCGAACGCATCGCGGGCGGCGCCACCCTGACCAGCCTGGGTCGCCAGAAAAAAATGCCCTCAACGGGTGCCCTCAGCCGCTGGCTGGCCCAGGACCCGGAACTGGCCCACACCATCCACGACGCCTGCGCCTGGCGCGAAATGATGCTGAATGACCAGCAACGCGACATTGCCGCCACGATGCCAGACCTCCCCCTGAAAGACCTCAAACACCTCCTCGCCCCCCTCTCCCGCCAGGAAACCCGCCTCCGCAACTGGCCAGCGCGAAAGCATCGGAAGGGGCGGTGAGGGGGAGGGGCAACGGACTCGCGTAACCAGACCACAAATTCCCTGTCATCCCGGCCGCAGGCCTGCGCGAGCAGGCTGGAGAGCCGGGACCCAGAGCCGTGCGCTGGGCTTCTGGGTCCCGCATCATGCCCCCAACCGGCGGTGCAATCATTCCTGAAGGTGATCGCCGTGGAGCCGGAGCGGGCGGCGGCGGCTCTCGACCTCGCCGGTTTGAGCCCCTGCATGTGGTCGGCATGCCGACATCATTCCGTGCCGGACTAAGGCCGCAGGTCGTCTTGCGGATCTCCCGCCTCGACTGCGATGGCGATCCTTTCTGCCAACGCATACATCGGGTCGAGATATCTGGATGCGGCCCGCGCGGTTGTCATGACGGACGGAAACCAGCGTATGAGCAGTACCCCCAGCACGTGGTCGTTCGTCGTCGGCGCGAGGATCGGGATGGCAAACCGCCGATAGACGTTACCCGGAACAAGACGAACAGCCGCAAAGCCGTTTCGACGCGTTTGTTCTATCTTGGCGTTGACGCGGGCTGGATTGGCGGCGGCCACCGCCCTGCCGGAACCGGAGGACCGGGTCATCCGGCGGATCGCTTCGCGCTCGTCCGCAGAGCAATAGGACACATAGGCCCACCCCATGGCGCTCAAGAGAATACCATAGCGCTGGTTCAGGCCGTCCCGGCCGAAACCATGAGGGCTGATGCTCTGGGTGGTGGCGCGAATACGCATGGTGTCGCCCTCGCGGGTGGCCAGTCCGATCGGCCATTGATGCTCATGGGTGAAGGCTTCCATCAAAGGCAGCGCCAGCTCCACCAGGCGGTCACTTTGCCGGATGGCCGCAGACAGATGCAGGACCTTGCTGGTGAGCGCATAACCTTCGGCATGCGAGACACGACGGACATAGCCTTCCGCGATGAGGGTTCCCAGCAGACGTGACAAAGTCGCCTTTGGCAGGCCGGTAGAGCCATGCAGCCTGGCGAGGCTGACAACGGGCTGACGGCTCAGGCGTTCGATGACGCGAAGTGCCCGCTGAACCGACTGTACCATATCGTCCCGAACCATCTGGATGGCCTCCCGGCAGAAATACTCCGTGCTGTCCGGAGTCCGGCCAATCTACCGCGTTCCGCATGGCGGAATTGTTTCAATTGGCGGCTTCCCAACAGCGGCCTTCGGAGAGATCAATTTTCTCCGTCTGCCATGGACCGTCGGGGCGTCGGACCGCGGCAGGCACAACAAGGAGGGGAACGCTATGTCTTGGGGCAAGAGGGCGACGCTGCTGGGTGGCGTTTCGGTGCTGGCGGCCGGTTTTCTCGGCGCGGGCGCTGCTCAGGCACAGGCGGGGGCAAACAGGACCGGCGGGGCCGATGAAGAGGTGACCGTTGGCGAAGTGCTGGTCACCGCCCGCAAGCGCGAGGAACGCCTGCGTGACGTGCCCGTGGCCGCCACAGTGCTGGACGTGGAAAGCCTCCAGGCACGTGGCGGGGTTACCGACGTCCAGACCCTGCTCTCGTCCGTACCGGGCCTGCGGTACTTCAACACCAGCACGCCGGCCAACTCCGAGATCTCGCTGCGCGGCGCGGGGACAAGCCGTGGCACCTCTGCCGAGGCCGCGGTCGGGCTTTATCGCAACGGCGCCTACATCGGCGGCGGAGGCAATCTCGGGGGCCGCAACTTCTCGACCAATGATCTCTTTGACATCGGTCGGGTCGAGGTTCTCAGGGGCACCCAGGGTGCGCTCTACGGGCGCAATGCCGTGGGCGGTTCCATCAACGTGATCTCGGCCATCCCCACCCAGAAATTCTCTGGCTTTGCGGACATCAGGCACGGGTTCGAGAACAACCGGACCCAACTCCAGATCGTCGCGAACCTGCCTCTGTCGGACAGCGTCGCGATACGGCTGGGTGCCTCGGGCGTCAGCCAAACCAAGGGCTTCTTCTACGCCCCCTTCGTCGATCAGTATCATGACGACGAGGACAGCTCGATGCTGCGGGCCCAGATCCGCTACGACAAGGACGGGCTGGTCATCAACCTTCTGGCCGAGAACCAGGTCGCGAGCACGCCGGGCCTGTTCTACACCTTTGCGATCCAGCCCAACGCGGCCGCTGGTTTTCCGCTCGGCCTGTTCGGCAAGAAGTACGAATCCGACTGGAATACGCCACCCGGCGCCAAGCAAAACGTCGCCAACATCAATCTGGCGCTCAGCTACGATATGGGATGGGCCTCGATTGACTCCACCTCCATGTACCGGCGGCGCAAGTCGCAATCCAGTTTCGACGGGGACGCCACAAATCCGAACGCACTTGCCGTCCAGCGCGCTCGCGGCAACCAGCTTCTGTTGACGGATACCAACCAGGGCACTGTGAACAACAACCTTGCGGACTCGCTGTATCACGACATGCACCTGACCGGCGCGGAGGTGAATGGCTTCACCTGGCTTGCAGGCTTTGAACTCCTGCAGATCAAGCAAAACCAGACCAGCACCACCACCCGCACGCCGACAGCAGCCAACCGCTCAATCGGCAATTTCACACCGACCTTTGCAAAAATCCGGTCTGCCGGGATCTATGGATCCGTAGGTTATCAGGTCACCGAGCAGCTCAATCTGGAAGCCGAAGGCCGCTATTCGAAAGACAAGCGCGAGGTCATGACCAACCGCTTTGATCGGACCACCAACCTGCCGATCACCACGGGCGCACGGTTGATACCCTTCGCAGAGTCTTCGCCCGACGCCGCGATCTTCAACCTGACGGCTGGCTACAAGCCAACATCGTCATGGCTGGTCTACGCCAAAGTCGGCACCGGGGTTCGGTCCGGAGGATTCAACAATGGGGCGGGAGACATCCGGCAGCCCATCCAGATCCCGCCTGCCTTCGGTGATGAGAAATCCATAACCTATGAACTTGGCGCCAAGGGCAACATCACGCCGAACATCTATATGACGGCCTCCGCCTATCGAACCAACATCAATGATTTCCTGGTCCAGCAGGACAACGGCTGCATCGCGACAAACCCGGCCTGTCCGGTCGCTTCGACCAGCTTCCTGATCAATGGCGGCAAGGCCGAGATCTACGGGGTCGAAGCCGATGTCACCATGCGGTTCCAGGTGTTCGGCGGGCCTCTGCGTATCACCGCCAATGGTGCCCGCCAGAAAGGCGAGGTGGTCTCGGGAGCCTTCAAGGGCGCCACAACACCCCAGACCCCGGTCTGGAACGGATCGTTCAACATCGACTACCGACACGATCTGGTTGGCGGCTTCCGCGGGTTCGGCAACGTGAACTACTCGTTCCAGAAGGGCGGGATCCAGGAAATCGAACAGGTCCCCAAGCTGCACGACAGCTACACCATGGACGCCCGGCTCGGGATCGAAAACGGCACCGTTGAACTTGCCGTCTATGCGACCAACGTTACCGACTACGACTACATCATCTTCGAGAGCGCAACTGTGCGACGCTGGAACCAGCCCCGGCTGTTCGGGGTACAGGCCAAATACAAGTGGTGATGGCGAGGCGACTGGACGTCGGACGATACTCAGGAGAATTAAACCCATGAGACGGTCTCAGATTATTGCCGCGCTCGCGGCCTGCGCCATCGCCGACGGCTCTGCAGCGCTCGCCAGGCCGGCGGGAGTCGACCCGAAACCCAACATCATCATCCTGCTCGCCGACGACCTCGGCTACGGCGGTCTCCGCGTGCAAGGTGACGCCCAGGCGGTGACCCCGAACATCGACGCCCTGGCCGCCCAGGGCGTGCGCATGACGAATTTCTATTCCAATCATCCGGTCTGTTCGCCGGCCCGGGCCGCCCTGATGACGGGCAAGTACCAGCACCGCATGGGGTTCGAGAACAATTCCGGCTCGCCGCGAAACACGTCGCCGAAATTTGGCCTGCCCGACGCCGACCTGACCATCGCCCAACGCCTGAAGGCCGTCGGCTATGCGACCGGAATGTTCGGCAAGTGGCATATCGGCTTCCGACCGGACCGGGTTCCCACCGCCAAGGGGTTCGACGAATTCTACGGTTTCCTGTCCGGTGCCCACGCCTATACGCCGACGTCCTCGCGCGCCGGGGACAACTCGGTCGGCCAGGGCGAAGCGCTGGTGGGCGGCGGCCGGACGGTCCTGCGCGGCACCACACCCGAGCCGATGGCCGCACACATGACCGAAGCGCTGGCCACAGAAGCCATCGCCTTCATCGATCGCAACAGGCAGCGCCCGTTCTTCGTCTATCTGCCGTTCAACGCGGTCCACGCCCCGCTGGACACCAGCAAGGCCTACTATGACCGGTTTCCACAGATCAAGGACGAGACCCGGCGCATCCACCTTGCCCAACTGGCCGCGCTGGACGATTCCGTCGGTCGCGTGGTCGCCGCCGTCGAACGCAACGGCCTGTCGAAGAACACCCTGATCATCTTCTCCAGCGACAACGGCGGCCCGACCCAGGAGACCACGTCCTCGAATGCCCCGCTGAACGGTGTAAAGACCCTGGTGCTGGAAGGTGGTATCCGGGTCCCGACCATCGTCCGCTGGGACGGAAAACTGCCCGCGGGCAAGGTCGTCGATACGGCGGCGATCAGCTTCGACCTTACGGCCACGGCCTTGCAGGCCGGCGGCGCGCTACCGAAGACCGGCCTTGACGGCGTGGATCTCACGCCCTTCCTGGCCGGCAAGAAGACCGGCGACGCCCACCAGGCGCTGTTCTGGAGAGCCGGGTCACAGGGTGCTGTCCGGGCCGGCGACTGGAAGCTGGTTCGGACCGGCGACAAGCTGCGTCTGTTCAACCTCAAGAGCGACATCGGCGAGCGCAACGACCTCGCCGCCACCCAACCGGAAAAGGCCAATGCCCTCAACGCCCAATGGCTGGCGTGGAGCGCACAGATGCTGCCGCCGGCCTGGGTTCGCAATGAGCTCGCAGGCGGCGACCCGCCCAGCGAAGGCCGGGTCGAAGCCGCCATTGACCGCTTTGTCCGCGGAGAAAAGCCAGATGCTATGGCTCCGGAATAAATCGCGCTATGCCGCCTCAACCAACCCCCGCGCCCGCGCCTCGGCGGCCGAGAAGTAGACAAACCCTTCGCCCCAGTCGTGGGCCACCACGCCCGCCGGGGCCACAGCCCCTGCGCCGCACAGGAACTCAAGTTCCTGACCGGTCAGTACACCCCACTCGGCGAACGCCTCCGCCGGCGTCGGATCCGGCCTCGGGTTGGCCGTAACGCCTGGCTCCGCAGCCTCCAGCCCGGCCTCATATTCCTCGTACAGCACCCATCCCGCCACCGTGTGCTCGCCGCCCGAGCCGCGGAAGATCAGGGTGGGCAGGGCATAGCGGTCGTGGCCTTCGGAGTGTTTCAGTTCGCCGTTCATCGGGCTGTCGTGTTTCAGGTTGCGCACCCAGTCGTTGGGCTCGCGGGTTTCCTGCCAGTCGGCGCGGTAGGCGGCGGCCACGTCGGGGCGGTCGATGTCGGTCAGCCAGCGGGCGACGTCCAGGCCCGGCACGCCCATGGCGGCGGCCACGAACTCGTCCTTGGTCTGCGGGCCGATCCCGAACACGAAGATCTGCTCGCGGAACCGGCGCAGTACGGCCTCGCCCACCGCCTGGCCCTGGCGCTCGGCGGCCTTGACGGCCTGACCCAGCGGGTCGGTGGATTGCAGCATCAGATGCATGGGGTTGGGAAAGGGCATGCCGGTCAGGTGCCACACCCGCTTCCAGTAGGCGCGCATGGGCTCGGCGGCGCGCACCCGGTCCCAGTTTTCCTTGCCCTTCGAGCTGTCGCCGATCAGGCCGCCCTGCACCTTGCGCCAGGTGAGGTGCTGGCCGAACCGCCACTGCAGGCGGCGCAGCTGCGGCTCGGCGCCCCAGGCCGTCGAACAGACGGCGTCGGTGTATTCGACAACTTCAACCTGGCCCATGCGGACATCCTCCACGTGTTTTGCGGCCAGCGTCGGCTCGAACCGGGTCGTTGTCGAGGGCAATTGTGGGTCGCGGCCTCAGGTCACTGCGACGTCCGGGGTGGGTCCACCCCATACCAGCTCGTCATTACCCGGCTTGTCCGGGTAACCCATGAACTCCGAGTTTGCCGAACAGGGTCGAAGCGTCG